>DASSHD010000783.1:0-5050 GCA_035693085.1 Hanamia sp.
TTATTAAACCATTTAACTCAAAAGAATTATTATTAAGGGTTCATAATCTTATTGATTTGCGCAATAAACTACGAAAGAAATTCAGTGGCCAATTATTTGTAAAGCCCAGCGAAATAACAGTTACTCCGCAGGACAGCAGCTTTATGCAGCGTTTGCTGGATGCAGTAGAAAAACACCTTGGTGATGAGCATTTTTCTGTAGAGCAATTGGGTGGGGAAGTACTTATGAGTAACTCGCAGCTAAACCGAAAGTTAAAGGCGTTGATCAATCAGTCGGCACAGCAATTTATCCGTTCTGTACGCATGCAACGGGCTCTGGAACTTTTGAAAAATAAAACAGCTAATATATCTGAAATAGCTTACCAGGTTGGCTTTAGTGATCCGGGATATTTTGGCCGCGTGTTTAAAGCATATTACGGTTACCCGCCATCGGAAGTTAAAAGCGAGTAGTTATATAACACATGGCACACTATGCGCTAAAAATCCCATCTTTTGCGTGATTTATCCTAACAATCCACCTTCCTCACCTGTTATCTTTGGTTTGGCATTTAACTGGTCACCTCTATATTTATATTGATAAGGACATCTTTATTCACATAAAGGTTGCCTTCAATTGGGGTAAAGTTTACTAATTATTCTAAACAATTTACTCATTTAAAAAATATTCACATGAAACATTTACTTTCTTTAACCATGTTTTCGCTACTCCTTTTTGCTACTTCTATCAAAACAAATGCTCAAAAAACAGAAGAAGTAGCTATTAAACAAACGCTTCAGCAGGAAACTAATAGTTATTTTCATAACGATTATGAAGGTTGGGCCAATACGTGGGTGCACGATTCTGTCTGTTATGTTGTCAGGACAGGAATATCAGGGCAATCTGAATTAATGGGATGGAACGCGATTTCAAATGATTACAAACAGTCTATTGAAAATTTAAGAGTTATGGACAATGCCTCTATTGCTCCTTTCCTTAACAAAAAAGATTTTCATTTCTATATCAATGGCAACATGGCAACGGTTTCATTTAAGCAGGGAGACATATTGCCCAATTTTGAAACATGCACCTTAATAAAGCAAAACGGTGCATGGAAAATTTTAAATTTCACCCATATAGACAATAGCTCGTATGCCATGCTGGATATGATGAAAGCTATGCAATCATTTATGGGTAAGAACTGGATGGCAAAGTAACCTTATTACCCTCTAATAGTGCAGAATTAGAACCGGCAAAGTTTGAATTGAAACAAACACAGAATGACCTGGATGATTAAGCAAAGTGAATATACTGTAACCATACAGGATGGTAAATGGCCCCATGTGGGCAAAAGATTTGGAATAGATGGAAAAGTGACCTCTTATGGAACGATTGAGTTGCACAGGTTCTAAAAACTGTTGATTACTGATCACGATTGTATGAATTATTTACAGTAAACGCCCGCCTGAACGAGCCTTTCGGGCAGGAACAAAAAAACAGGTTTTTGATTCTTTGTTGAGATTGTCTATTAAGTTAAGCTGTTGATGGTGTCCGATGCCAAGAGCAACTTACTGAAGTAAAAATTTCAACATTTCCTCTAAAGCTTACCGGCTTATGGGCCAACGAAAAAAAGGTTTCAACAAACTTAAACTTATCAACTAAAAAATAAAACATCATGAAAAAAAAGAGTAATGGGAAAACCATTTATTTGCTTCTCATAACAGCAATTGTGGCGATTGGCTTGTCCAGTTGCAATTCTGAGAAAAAAAATACATACAAGGATTCACTCGATCTCTCAGCGCGTGATACCAGCGTAAGTCCGGCGCAGGATTTCTTTGAATATGCTAATGGCACCTGGCTGAAAAAGACTAAGATACCAGCCGATAAAGTGGGTTGGGGTTCCTATATTACTTTAAGAGAAAAAGTAAGTGAACAGATTAAAGGTATCCTGGATTCCTGTGCTGCTTTAAAAAATCCGGAACCCGGTTCTCCGGTTCAACAGATAGGCGATTTGTACGCCAGCGCGATGGACAGTGTCGCTATTGAAAAAGCCGGTATTTCGCCTTTAAAAAAATCACTGAGCCAGATTGAATCTATACAAAACGTACCTGATCTTCTCACCGTTGTCTCCACAGATAAAGTGGATGGATACGGTGCACTTGCTCCCTTTTATTATGGTGTAGAACCAGATGCAAAGAATAGCAATGTTGAACGGATGGGTTTCTACCAGGGCGGCCTGGGGCTGCCCAATAAAACCTATTATTTTAAAACAGATTCCGCAGGTAAAGCTGTGATGGCCGACTATCATCAGTTAATTACAAAACTTCTTACGCTCAGTGGTGAAGACAGCACCGTTGCCGTTACACATGCCGGAGATATCATTGCTTTGGAAACTAAAATGGCTGCCGCTTCCAAATCACCCGTTGAACTACGCGACCCTAAGGCAAACTATCACCTGCTTACTTTAAAAGACATGGATAAAATAGCTCCTCAATTTCATTGGAATACTTTATTAACTGCCTTTCGGGTGAAAGAAGATACACTTGTTGTAGAGCAGCCTGAATTTTATAAAGCATTATCAGGATTATTAACTGCAACACCAATTTCAATATGGAAAGAATATTTAAAATTCCATCTTATTCTTAATCATTCAGATTGGTTAAGCTCGCCATTTTTTAATGCACGTTTTTCTTTTATTCAGTCATTAACAGGAATGAAAGCGTCCCCGCCCAGATGGCAGAGAGCCAGCGGCTTAGTGAATGGTGAATTAGGCGATGCTCTGGGTAAAATATATGTAGAACGGTATTTTCCACCTTCTGCAAAAGCCTATATGGAAAAGATGGTGGATAACTTAAAAGCGGCATTTAAAGAACATATACAAAACCTGGATTGGATGAGTGACTCCACCAAAGCAAAGGCTCTGGACAAGTTGAATGCCATGGTTAAAAAAATTGGTTATCCTGATAAATGGAAAGACTATTCTTCCATTCATATCAATCGTTCTTCGGTAATTGATAACATGAGGCAAATAGGAATCTGGCGATATCATTACAACTTAAATAAGTTGGGTAAACCTGTGGACAGGTCAGAATGGTTTATGACCCCGCCGACAGTGAACGCATACTACAACCCCACAAGCAATGACATAAATTTTCCTGCCGGTTATTTGCAACCACCTTATTATTTTCAACATGGTGATGATGCTGTAAACTATGGCAGCATTGGCGAAACGATCGGGCATGAGATGACACATGGTTTTGATGACCAGGGTAGCCAGTTTGATAAAGACGGCAACCTGAAGAATTGGTGGACCAAAGCAGACCGGAAAAAGTTTGAAGAACATGCTGCCCGAATAGTAAAGCAATATGATAATTATATGGTGTTAGATACTGTTCACGTCAACGGAGAATTGACAGAAGGAGAAAATATTGCGGACAATGGCGGACTTGCAATTGCTTATACGGCTTTTCAAAAAACACCGGAGGCTCATAAGGATACGCTCATTGACGGACTGACCCCGGATCAACGTTTTTTTCTATCTTTTGCTCAGGAATGGAGAGTAAAAGTGCGGCCACAAATCTTGCAGACCCGGATCAATACTGATCCTCACTCGCCAGAGAATTATCGTGTCAATGGGTCAGTTTCTAATATGCCTGCATTTTATAAAGCCTTCAATGTAAAGCCAGGTGATAAGATGTATCGTCCGGATAGTGTGAGAGTGCATATTTGGTAAAACGCGATTTGGTCTGTTGCTGGCTTCTCTGCCAAAACATTTATTCATCAACGCCTTCCAGGTTTTTAAAACCTGGAAGGCGTTTCCCTAACTCGTGTCTCACGAGTTCAATAAGCAAGAATACAGAAGAAAGAGATTTGTGAGACACAAATCGTGGAGAGGTAAAAAACTCAATCTTAAATAAATAATCATGTTTTAAAAAGTTGAAGGCGCCACCGGTGAGTTATAAAAGGCCAAAATGCGTGAAAAATCCCATCTTTTGCGCGAAAAGTACAAGTGGTTCTTCTTTTTACAATCTACTTTGCCTGCTGATTTTTATTCATTAATTTTTTAAAACATTTTAAAATGAAACATTTACTTTCTTTAGGATTGCTCACGCTTTCCCTATTGGCTATTTCCTCAAAAACAAATGCCCAAAACAAAGAGGAAGAAGCAATTAAAAAAACACTTAACCAGGAAACCACCTCTTTCTTTAAAGCCAATTATGCTGACTGGGCAAATACCTGGGCGCACGATTCTGCCGATTATATTCTGCGGACGGGCACCAACAATTTTCAGGAGCTGCAAGGCTGGAATGCCATCTCAAAAGAATACGCGCAAAACATTAAAAACATGACCCCTATGAACGATGCAGCCATGGCAACTTACCTGAATAAATATGACTATCATTTTTACATCAAGGGAAACCTTGCTACTGTAAGCTTTAAAGAAGGCAATAAAAATCCTAATACTGAAACGAGGACATTGGTAAAACAAAATGGCGCCTGGAAAATTTTGAATTATGTCTTAATAAATGGCGGTTCCTACACCATGCAGAATGTAATCAATAACATGAAAGCTTTTGCAGGCAAATGGGTGCTGGATGGTAAAGCTACCATGGAGCCATCTAACGGAGGGGAAT
The DNA here is from genome assembly GCA_035693085.1 of Hanamia sp. Lineage (GTDB taxonomy): Bacteria > Bacteroidota > Bacteroidia > Chitinophagales > Chitinophagaceae > Ginsengibacter. Next base: position 4,611 of record DASSHD010000783.1, read on the forward strand.
TAAATTCTCTGAAATTTGAATTGAAAGAAACCCCCAACGGGCTGGAACAACTCTCAAAAGCGATCTTTACAAACAACAATGTAACCTATGCCCCTCCTGTTGAATATGAATATTTTATACCCGATTACAATACCAATACTGTTTCTTATATGGATATTAGTAAAAACTCTTCAGGGCAGACCTTTCCACAAATGGGTACTGTAACTTCTGATCAGCCAAACTCTTTTACCGTTACTGTTATGTATCCCCATAAGCCAACTGCCGTACAAAGTGAATATACCGTAACCATGCAAAATGGGAAATGGTACCAGGTAGGCAAACAATATGACAGAGACGGGAAACAAACGAGAACGAGCACTGTTGATTTGAGGAGAGTGGAATAAGAATTTAAAACCGCTAATCAAATAAACAGGTACCAAATATTCGATCACAATTAAAAA
>DASSHD010000784.1:0-2864 GCA_035693085.1 Hanamia sp.
AAACATTCATTTTTATTTTAACAAAAATAGCGGAGATAGAAGGAAAGAAAAAAATAAATCGGCTAAAGGTGAAGAATCAAAATTTTGATTCATAGATTCCATCCTGAATTTTTTAAATAAGAAATTTATTTCTGCTTGTCATCAACAAAATGCAATCTGTCATTCTAAGTTCGTTAAGAGGAAAATGTAATTGATTACCTTGTAAAACCAATTCGCTTCAATTGTTTCCTGAAAACGATTAACAACTCACACAGCAAACGGAAAGACCTGTTATTCCTTCGTCTGCTGATCTCTCTTTAGCACAAAAGCGTTATCTTTTTTAATGTTGATAAGAAAAAAAGTGAAAGTTTATTTAGACGACATATTATATATAGAAAGCCTGAGAGATGATATTCGGGCGGAAAAATATACATGTATGATTTTATTTAGAGTTGAATATTCAAACGGCTGCTGAATACTCTCAATCATCAGGCTTTCATTGGATTGTTATTTTGAAGATTTGCAAAATAGTTTTCCAGTGTATGAGTACCGTATTGAGGCGCTACCATATTTGTGGTTAAGACAGCCATCAAAAATTCAACAGGTCCATAAAGACGCACCCTTGTAAATTTCCGAAGTAGAAACAGGACTGCATTTTTTATCCAGTTAGGGATGTACATAATTTTTTCAGGCTTATTCAATGTTTTAAATGCAGTCTCTGCAATCTGGGTATAGGTGAGTATTTCCGGGCCGCCTGCATTTATTTCATGTTCTCCACTTTCAATAGCGTTTACACAAACCTTAGCCAGGTCACTTCCATCAATTGGATTTATTTTACAATCGCCTTTTCCAAAAAGATATACTTTGCCCTTCCGTGCCATATCCAGAAACTCATGCATGTCTGAAAAAAATCCGGTTGGGTTGATGAGGCAATAATTTATTCCCGAATCTTTTAGCGCATCAACAAATTTCTGCTTGGCCTGGATAATTTTTAAATCCTGAATTTTTTCTGCATTGAAAATGAAAACATAAATAAATCTTTTAACACCACTTTTTATCGCTTCATTTAATAAATTCAGATTTGCCTGGTAATCCACATCCATATAAGTAAGGCCATCCTTTTGCCTTGTGATGCCAACTGATGTAATAACTGTATCTATTCCTTTACAGCAATTGATAATGGTTTCTGATTTAGTAATTTCTGCCTCAAGAATTTCATCAACATTTGCATTTATCTTTTTCAATTTTTCAGGGTTTCTAACAATTGCCCGAACACGGTATTGTTGGCGTTTTAATTCATTAACAATATGACTGCCCAGATATCCCGTGGCTCCGGCTATTAAGATGTTTTCATTTTTCATTTTTTAAAAGTCTTTTATATTTTACAATTAATTCTTTTTCCATTTTATCAAGTGGGTAATCTTCTTTAAACAAAAAAAAGTAATGCCATGCAATACCATCCATTAAGGCGCCAAATTGATAGGCTTCCATTGTTGCATTTTTTACGCTACAGGCTTTGAACACAACTTCCATGTCTTTAGTCATTTTGATGAAAAGCCCTCTCATTTTGATTTCTAATTTTGAAGAAATTCCTTTTTGAGTAATAAGTGGCATAATCATTTTACAGAAATCAGGTTTGTCTCTGATTAAGCTGAAGGAGTTCCCAATAATAGTGATCATCTGTATTACCGGATCATTTTTGTTTGGGATATCTTTACCAAATGCAAAAGTTTCCTTTATAATCCGGTTTGTTATAAACTCCAAAAGTTCTTCCTTACCAGAAAAATAATTGTACATAAGGCCTTTGGATACTTTGGCCTTTTTTGCTATCTGATCTATGGTTACGTTTGAATACCCTTTTTCTGTAAAGAGTTTCATTGCCGCATCAGAGATGGACTGGACAGAGTTGCTGCGAATTTCTGCGAATTGTTCATTTGTTCTTGGAGGCATATTTTTATGGTTTAATGACTGTATGGTCAGTCAAAAATAAATTAAACTTCCAAACTCCACAAAAAAAATTATTTTTTAGAATTTATTAACGAAAAAACACCAAGTTCACTTATTGCAATTTTATTTATGAGGATAGTAAATTGTTTCATTCTTTAAAAATAAGAAAACGGCCCTTATGCTAAAGCCTGGAAGGTTTTGCGTCATCAATTCCATTTTGTTTCAATTCATTCTTCATTAAAATATTTTACATTAACTGTAGTTTTTTTCAAATTGCGCATACTAATAAATTGTATTTTGATTTAGCAAAAATAATTTCAATGAGAATGGAAACGCAAATTTTCTTAGATGAGATAAATAAAAGCATTGGCATTATACATAAGGTTGCGAATATGTATTTTTCTAATCCTGAAGATAGAGAAGACGCCCGCCAGGAGATATTATACCAGTTGTGGAAATCGTACCCGGCGTTTAAAGGTGGGGCTAAATTTTCTACATGGATGTATAAAGTAGCTTTGAATACAGCCATCACCTACGTGAAAAAAAGCAATAAGATATTGGGCAAAAAAATGTTACCCGAAAATTATTCCCTCATTGCGGAAACTAATGAGCAAGCGGCGATTAATGAAAAACTGAATTTACTTTATGCTGCTATAAACACTTTAAGCGGAATAGATAAAGCAATTACCCTGCTATATCTTGAAGATAAAACCTATGATGAAATAGCAGCTATTACGGGACTTACGAAAAGCAATGTAAGTGTGCGGCTGGTAAGGATAAGGCTTGCATTAAAAGAAAAACTAAAAAATATTATATAACTCTAAATTTATTACAATGGAATCATTTGATGAAGCCAAAACACTTTGGCAGGCAAGTATCAAACGTGAAGAAAATTCTTCTTCTCTGAACAAAGAAAATCTGGAAAAGATTATTAAAAC
>DASSHD010000785.1:0-2162 GCA_035693085.1 Hanamia sp.
CCTAAATTATTTCATCAGGCAATTCAAAATTTCTTTGATCAGATTAATCATAAATTTAAATCAGAATTATCAACATTACTTACACTAAAATTCCAATTCTTTGATGATAAAGATTCACTAATTTATGCCTTGTGAAGTATAGAAAAACAGATCTCGATGTTTCTTAAAAAGCTATCCTGAATCTTTTCACAATGCCTGAAATTTTAATCGCGGCCTGAATTGTACACAGCTGTCGAAGGGGTATTAAACTATACATCTGCATTTTAAAAAAATGACTAAAGTAGTACAAAATAGAAAATCAGATTATTTCCCTGCCTTTGCCGGCAGACAGGTTTGTTTACTGAATGCGGATATGCCAGGTTTTTTTGTAATAGCAATATAGATAGATTGTATGTTAGTTCTCCCTGATAAACTCTAAATTATCAACATACAATTCTGTGTTTACTTTTCCTCCGCCAAGAATCTTTATAGAAGCAGAGTCTGCTATGTTTGAAGAGGATAGTGACAGCGGTATTTCTATTTTTTTATAATCAGGCGAAGAAGTTTGTTCAAATAAAAATTATGGAATTTATTTCTTTTTGAATCATACTAACAAGCCACGCTTTAACTAAATATTAAGTTAAGAGATTTTTTTGCTGAAATTATATTATTCACTTTTACCATTCATTTTTAATTCGTGCCTTGGCTAAACACTCCTTATGAAGAAAGTTATTACTATTATTTTCGGATTACTTCTTACTTTTTCATCTTTTGCGCAAATGGTAAAGGTATCGGGGCAGGTAAAGGACGGTAATGAAAATAAACCTATACCAAATGCTGTGGTGGCTTTGTTTACGCCCAAAGATTCCATTCTTTACTCTTTCACCCGCACAGATTCCTCCGGAAAATATATTCTAAAAAATGTCCCTTCCGGCAAATATATTTTAATGACTTCTCATCCTTATTATGCAGATATTCTCAATGATATTGAAGTAAATAATGACACAAAGATTCCATTAACAAACCTGGTTTCCAAGGGAGAATTATTGAAAGAAGTGATTATAAAATCAGGCACACCGCTTCGTATCAGAGGCGATACAACAGTTTATACAGCGGATAGTTTTAAGGTAAGCGCCAATGCCAACGTAGAAGAATTGCTTAAAAAATTACCCGGCATACAGGTTGACAAAGATGGAAATATAAAAGCTATGGGCGAAACCGTACAAAAAGTTTTGGTAGATGGCGAAGAATTTTTTGGTGATGATCCGGGGATGGCTGTAAAGAATATTCGGGCTGATGCTGTAAAAGAAGTGCAGGTGTTTGATAAAAAAAGTGATGAAGCTGAATTTACGGGTATTGATGACGGCAAAACTCAGAAAACTATAAACCTTAAATTGAAGGCTAATAAAAAGACAGGATATTTCGGAAAAATTGATGTGGCGGCAGGCCCGGAAAAGCATATTGATAACAGATATAACGATAATCTGATGTTTGGCTCCTTTAAAGGAAAAAGAAAATTATCCGCTTTTTTCTTAAATGGAAATACAGGGCAGGATGGGCTTAGCTGGCAGGATGAACAAAAATATGGTGGCAATGATAATGTATCACTTGATATTACTGACGATGGCGATCTGTCGTGGAATTGGACAGGAAGTTCCGATGACGAGCCTTATATAAATCCGCAAAATGGTTATATGACCAATGTAAATGCAGGGGTTCAATACACCAATAAATGGTATGACGATAAATACAATTTTAATTTTTCACCGAAGTATAACAGTCAGCAATACACGAATCATAAAGTAGCTTTTACCCAAACTCAGATTGGTGATTCGGTTTTGAATACAAATTCAAATGAGGATGAAAATGTAAACAGGCACAATTTTAAATTGCGCGGAATCCTGGATACAAAAATTGATTCCTTTAATTCGGTGAAAATAACCGCTAATACTAATTTTTACCATACCGAAAGTAATGATATTACTAACTCCGTAACAACAGGAAATAGCGGTGTGCTCAAGAATACCAGCGACAGGCAATTGCAAACCAACAGCGATAAAAGCGCTTTGTCAGGAAATATTATTTTCAAACATAAATTTCATAAAGCGAGGCGTACTCTGTCTTTTACGGGTAACTGGTATTCGTTGGATAACAAAGGATCTACCTTACTAAAATCTGCTAAC
>DASSHD010000786.1:0-2089 GCA_035693085.1 Hanamia sp.
CACCCTGTATTTTATCTTAGTGCAATTCTTAAAATCTCAATATAATTTCCGGAACATTGAAGGGTATCCGGCTTCCAATCAATTTTTACTTTTATCGGGAAAACTGGGTTATTGCCCAATTTGAAATCAGACGGAAATTGAATTACAAAGTAATTAGTTTTATTATTAGGATTAGCAATATTGTCAATGGATATTTCATAGCCTCCACAACAGGGAGTAGGACACATTCGTGGATCAATTCCGGTAATTTCCGCATTATTCATAAATGGTTTTGCTTTTTTACATGAGGCGACCATCAAAATAGTTAAAGCTAATACTGTGAACAGTATCCATATTTGTTTTTGATTCATGTCGGCATTTTTTATAAAGACACTCCAAATGTTCTAAACGTTGCATAGCCCTCAACCAACGGGTTACGAATATTAATTTATGAAATAAAAACAGGATACAAATCTCTTGATGCCGGATTGGAATGCACCCTTATTTTTAGACTTTATTATTGACACAAATCATTATTAATAATGACCGGTATCATTTTAATTATCAGTTAATAAAAATAGTATTGCAGTTAATAAATTTTTTTTGTTATGCAAAAAATATTAGTGCCTACAGACTTTTCGCAAAATGCTTTGGAAGCCGCCACTTTTGCTTCTGAAGTTGCCATAAAAGCCAGGTTGGTACCCCTGCGATACCCTGATTTTTTTTAATTAGTAAACATTTAAAAATGAAAACAGCAATAAAAAAAATAACAAAAAAAGAATTTATGTACAGCCAGTCAGAAAAAGCGATTAAAGAGAAAAATATTCAAAAGAAAAAATTTCTCGCAGTTTTTGACGGATATAAATTTTCAAAAAGCACTTTAGAATATGCCATACAATTGGCACAACAATCGGATGCCTATCTCGTTGGCGTTTTTTTAGATGATTTTATTTATCATTCGTATAGCGCATACAGGGTAATAACCACATATAAAGATCCGCTGGAGCTTTTAAAGAAAATGGATGCAAAGGATAAAAAGAAAAGGGACGAAGCCGTTATACAATTTGAAAAAGCATGCCAAAAGGCCGGCGTTAATCATGCCATTCACCGGGATAAAAATATTGCTATTCGGGAACTGAAACAGGAAAGTATTTTTGCCGATCTTATTATTATCAACGAAAATGAAACTTTCAACAGGTTTACAGAAAAACCGCCTACGCGGTTTATCAGGGATTTGCTTACAGATGTGCAATGTCCTGTAGTAGTGGTCCCTAAAGCCTTTAAGCCGGTTGATAAAATTGTATTGCTTTATGACGGCAGGCCATCTTCTGTATTTGCTATCAAAATGTTCAGCTATTTATTCGGCGATACCGTTGATGCAAACGTAGAAGTCTTTACTACAAACGATGAAATGGAAGGTTCTCATTTACCCAACAATAAGCTAATGCGTGAATTTATAAAAAGACATTTTCCTAAAGCAGGATATATTGTAAAAAGAGGCGAGGCGGAAGTGGAAATACCCGGGTATCTCCGCAATCACAAAGAAAATGAACTGGTAGTGCTTGGCGCTTACAGAAGAAGCGAATTATCGCGATGGTTCAAAACCAGTATGGCAGATATATTAATGAAAGAATTAGATACTCCGCTTTTTATTGCACATAATAAATAAATTCTAAACGAAAATAATCTTTTATGAAAAGGATATTGGTTCCTGTAGATTTTTCACCTACCTCAAAAAAAACATTCAAATTTGCAATTGACATTGCTTCCAAAAGCGGCGGCAGTGTGCTACTCTATCATCTTTATGTTACGGCGAGAAAAACAACCCCTGGATTATTGGTATCCGCTGAGGAGTACAATAAACAATTGGCGTTAACCTGCTTAAAAAAATTGAAACGTCTTAAAAAAGAAATAATGAAAGAGGCAACGGAAGTTCCTATTTCAATTATAATAGGACATTCCCCCGTTGTATACTTCACAAGGCATAAATTAGTGAATCTTTATCATCAAAGAATTGGAATTTTAGTGTAAGTAATGTTGATAATTCTGATTTAAATTTATGATTAATCTGATCAAAGAAATTTTGAATTGCCTGATGAAATAATTTAGG
>DASSHD010000787.1:0-2283 GCA_035693085.1 Hanamia sp.
GAATATCATTTACAAGTTATTATCCAAATCTAATAGTGGATAGTTTTATTATCAATCCTGAAACTAAAGATATCTTTAATGAATAAAGTATAATATTTAATGATTAACACCAATGTTTTCAAAAGAATCTTCCCGTTAGCAATTGCATTGTTAATAGTAATAAGCGCAAGGGTTTAGTTCACTTTAAGAAACGCTGGCTTACATGCCTTGCAACCTAAAAATGAACGGATAGGTAATATAAAAAAGCAGAAAGTATGAAAAAAATATTTTTAACTTCAATATTCGGTTTTTTTACCGCACTATTTGTGCTGATAATCTCATTTAAAGAACCTGAAACTAAATCGAATGAGGTGCAATTGCACAATGCAAGGCAACTAAATGGAAGCAGGCTTGATATTCTTAATATAATATATTCTATTGCGGACCGGGAAGGTATGAAGGTAATAAGCGATTTAAATATGGCTGGAGGTGCATGGTATGGGGAAATAAGCGCCGAAGAGATGGTGAGGAATATGAAAAATTATATAAATCGTTATAGTGCCCGGTATGGTAGCCACAAATCTTTTTGGGGGTGGTATCTTAATAATGAAATCAATCCGATTAAGACTTCGCAGATAGATGAATCAGCATTTTGGCGAAAGGTATTTAAGGAGGCTGTTAAGGAATGTCATAAAGTTCGCCCAGGAAGCATAGTTACGATTTCACCATTTTTTCTATTAGATAGGGATGCATTGAGAGGCTTTGAATATTTACAGCCTTCTGAATATGAGAAATGGTGGTCAGTAACGTTGAAAGAAACCGGAATAGACATACTTATGTTACAGGATTCAGGAGAACATCAGGCATTCTTTACATTGGCCGAAAGAGAACCCTTTGTTGCTGCATTTGCAAAAGCGTGTGAGCAGTCTGGTGCGAAGTTTTGGGTGAATGTGGAGAGCGGCCAGGTAGATGCTAAGAATTGGGCTGAAGCGATAAAGATGGAGAAGAATAGACAAAAAAAGTGGGAATTTACTCCGATGAATTTTCTTTCACAAAAACTGACGCTTGCAGCAAGGTATGGTGAAGGTATTGTTAATTGGGGTTATTTTCCCTTTATGAATCCTGTTACTCATATTGGACCGTGGCCATCGAACGAAGTAGATGGGCAGGAGATAATGGACAATAGCCAAAAGGAAGCATATAATGATTATAAAGCGTACTATAAAAAGTTGCGCGCTGATGTGATTACAGGAGAGAAGTGTCGGCCAATTATTCAAGGAACTCTATGGTGGTTACAGACTAATTATGATGGTTGGTCAATAGAAAATATGAGGAAAATTATTGAACAACAGATAGATTTACAAAAAGCTTTGGGTTTTGATATTTTATGGTTAGTTAATACTCCGGCAAATATGAATTGGGCAGAAAATACGCATTAATACTCGTATTTTAATGAGTGTAATTTTAAATGAAAGAATTGAGAAATAGTTATTTCGAAAGTGGATGCTGAAATTTTGTGAACACTGAAAAGCAGGAGATACTGACTCCTGCATGAATTCCATAATCGTTTGATTAACTAACATGATGTTCAAATAATATTTTTGGGAATGAAGGAATGAATTTTAAAAACTAAAAAACTTCACTCATGTCATCGCGTCGTAGTTTTATTCAAAAATCTTCTTTGGCAGGAATAGCTATTGGTATTCAGGGTAAATTTCCTATGCTAATAAACGAGAATAAAATTTTTTCTTACGAGTCTCTTTACATAAAATTAGAATTAAGGAGAGATAGGCCCGAATTTTCTTTTTTCTCTACAGATAGTTTGGGTGGTGGGCAATTTGCAGCAAATCCCTTACTAAACAATGAAGAAGAACTTGATCAACAATGCGAAAGTCGTTTAACATCGAATAGTATTGCTTACTATCAAAAAGAAAGAAAGAAATATTTTCCTATTTGGGAATTTAAAATGCAACCTAAATCTTTCTTGATCCGAACAAGATGGAGTAAAAAAGATGAAAAGATAATGCCATTTTCTATAACTTTTGCTCAAAGAAAAAATCATTGTACGGTTCTTGGAAATATGACTGGAATCAATCAAATGAAATTTCCTTGTCTTTTACATTTCCCCGGCATGGGAACTTTTAGGATAGATTGCAATGACGTTGATGTTACACTTTTTTATGATGCTGATAGATACTTGAAAGATCCTTTTGTGAAAATAGTTTTACAACCTGCTGATATGAGTCATCCTGATGTTACCTACAAATTTGAATCAGTTTCCATTTATCCGGATATTGAAAGGAT
>DASSHD010000788.1:0-6354 GCA_035693085.1 Hanamia sp.
TTTTCAAATCTGGACACAGCGACAGAATAATCTGGTTCAGGAAATTTTTCTAAGAAAACATATTTGTACATTTGAAATAGACAATGAAAAATTATCGTTTGATAATTTTAACCCAAAAAGCATAACCGAAAAAAATTTGCAATTATTCCATTTCCTTTTTTCAAAAGATGAAATTTTTGTGGAGCAGTTTTTAACTGATTATGAAAACAAAATGCCTTTCAAAATTCCCATTACTCCGATGATGACCTGGGAAAATTTAAAAGATGCTTTAAATAAATATGAAATAGAATTAGGCTCACATTCACTTTCTCATATTGCTTTGTCTAACACCAGGGATAATGCAAAATTACAGGAAGAGATAAGCGGTTCTAAAATTCTGATTGAAAAGCATACCGGACGAAAAGTAAATATTTTTGCACTGCCAAATGGAAACTATAACGATGAAGTAATTGAACAATGCAGGCACTCAGGTTATAAACATGTCCTTACTGTAGATGAAAAATTATTTACCAAAGAAGATATAAGTGAATTTAAATTACCCCGGTTGTTAATACCCTATAATAATTTCTATGAAAATTTATTAAAAGTTGAAAATTTTCAGAATGTCATTAAGAAAATTATCAAATAAGAGATACAGTAAAAAAACAAATATTGAAGATTTTGATTCAAACTAAACCTTATCCAAAATGTGTGGTATAGCTGGTTTTATAGATTTTAAACATTCTTCCTCACTACAAATACTAAAAGATTGTACCGATGTACTTTCCCATCGTGGGCCGGACGGAAGTGGGTATGAATTTTTTCAAAACGAAAAATACCAGATAGGATTAGGGCATCGCCGTTTATCAATTATTGACTTAAGTGATGCCGGAACTCAACCCATGTGGTACAAAAATTTCTGTATCGTTTTTAATGGAGAAATTTATAATTATGAAGAAATAAAATCAAAATTAATAAAGCTCGGACATAAATTCATTTCTCATTCTGATACTGAAGTAATCCTTCATGCCTGGGAACAATGGAAAGAGAAAATGATACAACAATTTGTGGGCATGTTTGCATTTGTTATTTATGATAAGGATAAAAAGGAATTATTTTGTTTAAGAGACAGAGCCGGAGTAAAGCCTTTTTATTATTACTGGCACAACGGATTATTTCTATTCGCTTCTGAACTTAAAAGTTTTCATAAGCATCCTGGGTTTAAAAAAGAAATTAATAGACAGGCAGTTTATCAATTCATGCAATATGGCTTTATAATGGCGCCTTTTTCTATTTTTAAAGATACCTGCAAATTACTTCAGGGGCACTTCCTTGAATTCAACATTCAACATTCAACTTTTAAAATAAAGAAATACTGGGATGTATATGACGCATATAATAAACCCAAACTTGATATAACTTTTTCAGAAGCAAAAGAAAATACAAAACAATTATTAATTTCATCATGTAAATATCGTATGGTTGCCGATGTACCGGTTGGAGTTTTTTTGAGTGGAGGTTATGACAGTACTGTTATCACAGCTTTACTTCAGGCTCATCAAGAAGAAAAATTAAAAACTTTTACTGTTGGGTTTTATGAAGAAACTCATAACGAAGCTAAATATGCAAAAAAAGTTGCCAAACATTTAGGAACTGACCACACGGAATATTATTGCACCACCAAAGAAGCCCAGGAAATAATTCCTGAGATACCATTCTTTTGCGATGAACCGTTTGGCGATTCTTCGATTATTCCCACTACATTGGTTTCAAGATTGGCACGTAAAGAAGTAGCTGTAGCCCTTAGTGCAGACGCGGGTGATGAGGTTTTCGGAGGGTATAAAAAATATTCCATTGCTTTGGATTTCATAAAAAAAATAAACAGGTTACCATTAAAAAACACAGCAGGCAAACTTTTAAGACATATTCCTGATTCATTACTTAATCAATTTACAAAGAGCGATGCTGTTTCTATAAAAAAGAAAAGAGTCTCAGACTTGTTACAACATTCCAATATTACTTCTCCGTTAATTTTGGATCATCTGCTTTCTCAGTCTTATTCAAATGAGCAAATGCAATTTTTATTCGCGGAGAATATTATCAGCCCGGAATCTTTTTTTAATTCAGAAAACTGTTTTAATAATTACCCTGGCGATCTTCATAAAATGATGGCTATAGATTATAAAACCTATTTGCCTGATGACATTCTTGTAAAAATTGATAGAGCAGGCATGAGCGTTTCATTAGAGGGCAGAGAGCCTTTGCTGGATCATCGCCTGATAGAATTTGTTGCGCAACTTCCTGAAAAATTTAAAATAAAAAATGGTGATAAAAAATATCTTTTAAAACAAATAGTTTATGATTACGTTCCAAAAGAACTGGTGGATAGGCCTAAGATGGGTTTTGGAGTTCCGGTTTTTGATTGGTTAAGAAATGAGTTAAAATATTACGTTGATGAATACATGAGTAAAAAGGATTTTGAAACACACGGATTATTTAAAAAAGCAGGAGTTGAAATTATCATGAAAAATTTCTTTAATGGGAATAAAAATTATGACAGTTTATTTTGGTATTTATTGATGTTTCAAATGTGGTATAAAAAATGGATGAACTAAAATGATATTATCCAGTGAAAAATATTCTTTTCATTTCTTATGATGGCATGACAGACCCGCTCGGGCAAAGCCAGGTAATCCCTTACCTCGCAGGGCTTACTAAGTTTGGCTATCAGTTTACCATTCTTAGTTGTGAGAAACCGGAAAGATACCAATCACATAAAAATGATGTAGAAAATTTATTGGGACCTTTTCCAATAAGATGGGTTCCTATTCCTTATCATAAAAAGCCTCCGGTATTTTCATCTGTTTATGATGTGATGATGTTAAAAAGAAAATCAATGCAGCTTCATGCAAAAGAAAAATTTGATATGGTTCACACACGGCCCGGCGTACCTGCATTGATTGGCTTGTGGATGAAAAAAGGAACAGGTATAAAATTTTTGAACGATATAAGAGAATTTTATGCTGATAGCCGGGTTGACGGAGGAATGTGGGATCTTAAAAATTTTTTCTATAAAAAAATATATCAATACTTTAAGCAAAAAGAAAATGAAGCCATTGAAAAAAGTGATGGCATTGTGTGTCTTACTTACGCTGCGGAAAAAATAATCACATTATGGCCTCAATATAAAAAGGAGATTCCTCTAAAAGTAATTCCGTGCAGTGTTGATATGAATTTATTTGATCCTGAAACGATTGATAATATTCAAAAATTAAATTTAAAAAAAGAGCTCAAAATTAATGACGATGATTTTGTTATAAGTTATCTTGGATCTATTGGAAGTTGGTATCTAATTGATGAAATGATGCAATTTTTTAAAGTAATAAATGATAAATTACCGGCTGCTAAATTTTTATTTATTTCTCCTGATGAACATGAAACCATTTCATACTTTGCAAAAAAATCTGGCTTACCGGAAAATAAATTAATAGTAACAAAGGCCAAAAGAAGTGAAGTCCCTACATTATTATCATTTAGTAAATTTTCAGTTTTTTTTATAAAACCCTGTTATTCCAAACAATCTTCTTCTCCGACTAAACATGGAGAAATAATGGCAATGGGTATTCCTGTAATTACCAATTCAGGCGTAGGAGACGTATCCGATATTGTAGAGAAATATCATGCAGGAATAGTACTTAAAGATTTGAATGAAGAAGAATTTATATCGGTGGCAAACTTAATGAGCCGGGGAGTTTCTTTCGATAAAAAGACGATTAGAAATGGAGGAACAGAATATTACAATCTTGATAATGCAATTGAAAAATATCATGAGATTTACCAAAATATCCTGGAATAAAAATAAGAATCTTTACTATTAGTTCGTTTACTGAATATTTTAGATCTTCTTACCAACTGCGTGGTACAAAGGTATTCCCGGGCTAATTACAATATCTGTTAACCCGGCACTTTGCATCATCTCAATTATTTCCTCTGCTGAAAACCTTTGTTCAAGCCGGGTTCCAAAACGATCCAAAGCATCGTTTCTGACCATAAAAAAAGAGCGGTTTTGGTAACCACGCAAAGGCATTCTTTTTGCTAAACTATCAAATCCCAAAAATTTAAAAAACCTTCCTGTCCAAACAAAAGGCATATAGAAAAAAATGGCCAATAGATCGCATACAAAATGTTTCATTTTGCCGGGAAGTCGGCTAACTATCCTTCTGATGAGATCGCTTATTTTAAAAAGTGCTGTATAATAAGGCCCCCTCTTTTCCAGATTATAATAAAGATATACAAAAAAGTATCCTCCTTTTTTTACTTTTTTCACGCAATCATACATGGCTTTTCTAGTGTCAGGAATATGATGCAGAACTCCAATGCTCATTACAAAATCAAAAGTTTCGTCAGCGAAGGGCAATGTTTCAATAGATGCCTGGGACAATCTTACATTTTTTATTTTTCCAAGCAGTTTATCTGCTGCAAAGATTGCCTGGCTTGGATCAACCGCCTCTATAAAACCCGCTTTCGCAGTAAGGTATTTGGTCCATCTTCCCGTACCGCATCCTATGTCCAGGGCATAAGTATTTTTATTAACCATCTTCCTATTAAGAATATCGAAATATTCCTCTCCACCTTTTTTGACTAAATCGTCATCATGTTCATAAAATTTTATCCATTCGTCTCCGAATTCATCCACTACTTTTTTATCAATATTTCTTCCGTCAATATTAAAAATATTAATCTGTCTGTATTTTGTTTGAATGATTTTGTCTGGCGGCCTCACAAATTCGCATTCCATATTTCCAAACTTTATTTTAAGATTTGGCAAAATAAGGAGTTTTGGTTTATACTTATCAATTTTTAAAAAATTAAAATTTGAAACGGCTTTAAAATTTTAAAAGGATATTTGTTCCTTTTCTGAAAATATATTTCATAGTATAATAGAGGGCTACAAAATTTTTATAATAATATTGTTGCAATGACAAATGGCAAATTGGTAATCTCCCTTGATTTTGAAATTTATTGGGGAGTACGTGATGCCGTGAAATTAAAAGATTATAGAGAACATCTTCTGGGCGTACATACGGTAATTCCCCGGTTGTTGCAGATTTTTAGGCAGTACCAAATTAATGCAACTTTTGCCACGGTTGGGTTCCTTTTCTTCAATGATAAACAGGAATTACTTCGGAATTTACCCCCAAAAAAGCCTTCCTATTCTGACTCAAATCTTTCGCCTTACAATGGGCATATCAATGATATTGGCGAAGATGAAGTGAATGACCCCTTTCATTTTGGCGCCGGGCTTATTCAACAGATCCGGGCTGCCGGTCAGGAAATCGGATCTCATACTTTTTCTCATTATTACTGCCTGGAGAAGGGGCAGACAAAAGAAGATTTTAAAGAGGATTTATTAATAGCAAAAAAAATCGCATCCGAAAGGGGGATAGCATTAAAAAGCTTTGTTTTTCCCAGAAACCAATATAATAAAGACTATTTGGATATTTGTAAAGAAATAGGATTTTCTTCCTTCAGAGGGAACGAAAAATCATGGCTTTTTTCTTCAAAAACGCAAGGGTTGGGCACTACTTTACGGAGGCCTTTCCGCCTTGCCGATGCATATATAAACTTAAGCGGCCACAATTGTCATAGTGATAAAGAAATGAAAAAAAGTGTGCCTGTAAATATTCCGGCAAGCAGATTTTTGAGGCCTTATACAAAAAAATTAAAAGCTTTTGAAAATTTAAGATTAAAAAGGATTACTGATAGTATGACCTTCGCTGCAAAAAATGGGTTGACTTATCATTTATGGTGGCATCCGCATAATTTTGGAATCAACATTTCTGAAAACCTTTCGTTTCTTGAACAAATTTTAATTCACTATCGAAAATTAAATAAGGAATATAAATTTGAAAGTATAAACATGCAGCAATTAGCAGAAGAATTAAATACAGAGAATTCTTAACTGTATTTTCATTCTGTTTTTGTACAAAATACAGTTTTAAAATTTGAAATAATATCTTTATCAAGGTAACGTTGATAATAAAAATAACAAAACAATTCAATATGCCCTCGCGGTTTCTCATTATTGGCTCAGGATTTTCAGGAGCCGTATTAGCACATCAACTTGCTCTCCATAGCGATTGCCACATTGATATTTGGGAAGAGAGAAATCATATCGCGGGCAATTGCCACACTTCCCGCGATGAAGAAACAGGGATTATGGTTCACAGGTATGGTCCGCATATTTTTAATACCGATAGAAAAGAGATTTGGGATTTTGTAAATTCTTTGGCATCATTTAGCCCTTATGTGCATCGGGTAAAAGCAGTGTATAACGGCAATGTATATTCGCTACCGATAAATTTGCTTACTTTA
>DASSHD010000789.1:0-10332 GCA_035693085.1 Hanamia sp.
CTGTTCATTTCGGACATTATATGTTTGTTGCTGGTAAGAAGGCAGTGATCACCATACACAAGACTTGTTTTTCCATTCAGGTTTCCGGTGCTTACAAAGCCATATTGAACTGTATGATTATTACTCCTTCTTTTGATGAGACAAATTTTTGCATGCACTTTCATATTCGGTAAACCGACAAATACTTTTACACCCGCATCTTCCAATATTACTTTCCATTCCAGGTTGGCTTCTTCATCAAAGCGGGCCCTTAGTTCAAGAATTACTGTAACTGCTTTCCCATTTCTTACAGCATTGGTCAACGCATTGATAATGTTCGATTCTTTTGCCAATCTGTAACAGGTTATTTTTATACTCACTACATCCGGAGCTATGGCCGCCTCGCGCAAAACATCTATCAGTGAATCAAAAGAATGATAAGGGAAATTTAAAAGAACATCTCTCTGCAAAATAACCTCCATCACGCTATTTACGTTTTTTAAAAGCGGATGAATAAATGGTTTTTTTCTTGGATTCTTTTTTTGAAAAACAGAATCAGGAAAGTCCATAAAATCTTTAAAATTATGAATCCTTTCACCGGCCTGAATATTGTCTTTATTGGATAATCCAAGCCTTTTGATCAGGTAATTTAATAGCCCGCTATCAATCTCTTTATCAAAAATAAACCTGACAGGCTTTCCTTTTTTTCGGCTTTTTAAACCTTTTTCTATTTTTTGAATGAGTGAAGTGGAGATGTCATTATCTATATCAATTTCTGCATCGCGTGTAACTTTTATTATGTTTGAAGAAAAAGTATCATAGCCGAAATAAGAGAATATTTGGGGAAGGCAAACCCTGATAATATCCTCCAGTAAGATGATAAAATTATTACCCTCTTTAGCAGGAAGAATAATAAATCTTGACAACCTGGTAGGAACCGAAACCAAGGCATAACGCTGGGGAATGCTTCCATCTGCTTTTGATAATTTGCAGGCCAGATAAATAGATTTATCATTCAGCGTAGGAAAGACCTGAAGGCTTTCCATCATTAAGGGAACAATGTTACTCCTTACATACTCATTAAAATAGGTAAGCACAAATTCCTTTTGTTCCTTGTTCAACTGCTGATCATTTAAAATAAATATCTTTTGCTTTTTAAGCTCTTCGATAATAATTCCCCATGTACGGTTAAATTGATTTTGCTGATTGGTAACTTTGGAATTTATCTCCTCAAGGATCTTCCCGGGAGATTCTTCCAGGTGCATATTGGCTTTAGTACCAAGTTCTGTCATGCGTCTTAAAGTAGCTACCCTCACTCTGAAAAATTCATCTAAATTATTTGAAAAAATACCTAGAAACCTGATCCTTTCCCTTAAAGGGACTGTCTGGTCGCCGGCCTCCTGGAGTACTCTGCCATTGAAAGCCAGCCAACTAACATCACGTACAATAATTCTGCGTTTATCCATACAGGTTAGTATTTCTATTTTGTGCTTATTTTATTTATGATTGCTGTCGTGGAGAACCCTTCTTCTAAAGGAATTATTTCTACTTTTCCTCCGGCTTCTATTACTTCACTTGCTCCTACAATGGTATCTATTGTATAATCTCCTCCTTTTATCAAAACATTGGGTTTTATTATTTTTATAAGTTCTATCGGCGTAGCTTCATCAAATATCACTACGGCATCCACCATTATCAGGGATGCCATTATTAACGCGCGGGAATTTTCATTATTTATTGGTCTGCTGTCTCCTTTTAATTTTTTTACCGAAGCATCAGAATTTATCCCAACAATCAATACATCTGCAAAAGACGCGGCTTTTGATAAAAGGGCAATATGCCCTTCGTGCAAAATGTCAAATACGCCGTTGGTAAATGCAATGGTTTTACTTTTCAATCTCAATCGTCTTACTTCCCTGCCTGTTTCTTCTGCATTAAATATTCTCTCCCTGATGGTGTTGCTCTTTTTCATTCTTATTTTTATTTTGATAAATTAATAATCCAAAGCATATAATACCTACAACAATAATTATTCCTGTTGTAATGCCCCACATCAGCCAGCCAAAGGAAATATTATCTACATTGTATATAAGTAACACTTGCTGCACTGCTATCGGAAAAGCTCCCAGGCCGCCGGGAGAAACGATCATAGCGAGCGTAGCCAGAGAAAGTACACTGAATGCCGCGCTAACCCCAAGTGAAGAAGTTGCAGAAAGTGCGAAAAATCCGATATAAATTTCAAACAGATAAGTGGACCAGATGAAGATCGTATGTGCAAGAAATGCTTTCCTTTTTTTAAGATGAAGAATGGTTGTGAATCCTTCTTTTAAGCCGACATGAAATCCTTTCAGTTTAATAATGTACCTGT
Source organism: Hanamia sp. (assembly GCA_035693085.1). GTDB lineage: Bacteria > Bacteroidota > Bacteroidia > Chitinophagales > Chitinophagaceae > Ginsengibacter. The sequence goes on from DASSHD010000789.1 coordinate 2,348, forward strand.
GTTCTTTGTATCTCCTCAAAATCCATCTTGCAATTAAAAAAAGTATTCCTAAAAATAATAAAATAACAAGAATGACTGACCATAGCGGTATCGCCTGTTTGAAACTTGTGAGTTGTTCTATTTTTGTTTTAATGAAATCACTTACCGTTTCTACCTGAATCAGGATAGTAATAATGATTACTAAAAAATAACAAAGTAAATCAAAAATCCTTTCCAATAAAATGGTCCCAAATAATTTAGTGATTGGAATTTTTTCATAACGGCTCAATAAAGTACATCTTAATATTTCACCGGCACGCGGCAAAAAAGTGTTAGCGAGGTAGCCGCACATTACTGCGTAAAAAGTATTGGAAGTTTTTGGAGTATATTCCATTGGCTCAATGAGAATTTTCCACCTCATTGCGCGACTGAAATGCCCCAAAATCATGAGGATAAAAACAGGAATCAGTACCAGATAATGCGCATGGAGGAGAGATTCTTTAAATTGAATTTTTTGAAGTGGCGTCATTTTGCTCAGTTGCCACCATGTTAAAAAGATTCCAATGCCAAGGAAAATGATATATTGTAAAACAGAGAATATTTTTTTTTTCATAAGGAGTTACAAGATAATAAACCCATTTTAAATTATCCCTTTATTAAAACATTATCAATTAATCTTACTTCATTCAAAAATGCAGCTACCAATATTATCAATTCTTCTTCTCTTTTAAATTGAGTTATAATTTCAAGATCATTTCTTTTTGCCAGTTCAAGATATTCTACTCTGAAACCGGCTTTCTCCAATTGATGAATTGCGTGATGCCTTAATTCTGAAAAATTATTTTTTGTAAGTCTATTTTTTATTGCTAATAAAACCCGGTTTAGTCCTGACGCTGTTTTTCTTTCATCGGAGTTTAATCTCAGATTTCTGCTGCTCATAGCGAGTCCGCTTTTTTCACGAAGAACAGGACAAATAATCAGTTCAATTTTTTTATGCTTTAGTTCTAAAAGCCGTTTAATAACCAGGCATTGTTGAAAATCTTTCTGGCCTAAAATAAGAAAATCAGGCTTTATTATATTGAGTAATCTCTCTACTACCTGGCAAACTCCCTGGAAATGTCCCGGACGATACTTTCCTTCTAAAATGGTTTCGAAATACCCCAATTCGTAATGTTCTTTTTTCAGTTTTTTATCAGGATAAATTTCTTTTTCATCGGGCATAAATAATACATTACAACCATTTTGCTCAAGTAATAAAATATCATTTTCAATCGTTTTCGGGTATTTTTTTAAATCTTCAGGGTTATTAAATTGAGTAGGATTAACAAAAATGCTGCAAACTGTGAATCGGGCAATTTTCCGGCTCTCATTTATTAATGACAAATGCCCTTCGTGCAAAGCGCCCATAGTAGGCACAAATCCGACATATCTTTCCGGAAAATTATGTTTTTTGAGATAATCACTGATTCCCCTTACAGTTTTAAATATGATCATAATTGCTACGTAATTGTGTCTAACATTGAGTTTTGTCTTGTGTAAAAGAAAAAAAATAGTACCTTTGCCGCCTGTAAAAAAACAATTTAGCTAATTTAACCGTTTGTAAATGTCGACAAAGAAAAGGATTTTATTCATAGCCAACGAAATGTCTCCCTACCTGGAAATGACAGAATTTGCCGAAATTGTAAACAAACTTGCTGTAAAATCGAATGAAAATGGAATGGAAGTTCGCTGTATCATGCCTCGTTTCGGAATGATCAATGAACGAAGACACAGACTTCATGAAGTGGTCCGGCTATCGGGTATCAATGTTAATGTGGATGGCGACGATTATCCATTGGTAATTAAAGTAGCATCTCTTCCTAATGCCAGATTGCAGATATATTTCTTAGACAACGAAGATCTTTTCAAAAGGAAATCTTTATTTCATGATGAAAATGAAAAATGGTTTACTGATAATGCTTTGAGAACAGTGTTATTTTGTAAAGGAGCTTTGGAAACTGTGAAAAAATTCGGATGGCCGCCGGATATTATTCATTGTAGCGGATGGATGACAGGCCTTATCCCAATGTATATTAAAACTGCATACAAAAAAGAGCCTGTGTTTAGTAATTGCAAAGTAATTTATACCATTGGCCAGAATACTTACAAAGAAAAAATGGGTGAGTTTGCAAGTGTCGCTACTATCAATGCTAATATTAAAGAAAAAGACGTGTCCTATTTTAATGAGGGAAGCAATACAGCCATGTTCAGAGGCGGCGCTCATTTTGCCGATGCCATTACCTTTGGCGCTGAAAAGGTAGATAAAAAATTAGTTGAGGAATTTAGTAAAGTACGTGGTAAAAAGGTTTTAAAATATAATCCGGAATCAGATTTGTCGGATTATTTACAATTGTATTCCGATCTTTCCGAAAATAAATAGTTTTCATTTTGCTTTATTACAATTATCTTCCCCTAAAATGATTTTAAGGTGATGTTGTAAAAACAAATGAGCCCAAAAACTTCAGAAAGGATGTTCATTATATCCTTTGCTTATCAGTCTTTCCATGCGAAATTCATTTGGTAAAAATCTTTGCTCACAGTAAAAGAACAAATAATGCTTATTTATGTTTTTTGTTTCTGTGAATGATGAAAATTCCATTTTGCTCTATCAGGGTTAAACTATAATTTTGCGGCTCAAAAACAAAAATAATATGCCATATTTATTTACATCTGAATCTGTAAGCGAGGGACACCCTGATAAAGTTGCTGACCAGATTAGCGATGCATTGATTGATAATTTTTTAGCCTTCGATCCTCAAAGTAAGGTTGCCTGCGAAACTTTAGTAACAACAGGCCAGGTAGTGCTTGCCGGTGAAGTAAAATCAAAAGCGTACCTCGATGTGCAGGAAATAGCAAGAGGGGTGATCCGTAAGATTGGCTATACGAAAAGCGAGTATATGTTTGAAGCCAATTCGTGCGGGATTTTTTCTGCCATTCATGAGCAATCTTCAGATATAAACCAGGGAGTAGTAAGAAAGAATAAAGAAGAGCAGGGGGCCGGCGACCAGGGAATGATGTTTGGGTATGCTACCAACGAAACTGAAAACTATATGCCACTTTCATTGGATATTGCCCATAGTATTTTGTTAGAATTGGCTGCATTAAGAAGAGAAAATAAAGAAATCAAATATCTGCGTCCCGATGCTAAAAGCCAGGTTACACTTGAATACAGTGATGACAATAAACCTTTGAGAATTGATGCAATAGTAGTATCAACACAGCATGATGATTTTGATAAAGACGATAACAAGATGCTGAAGAAAATTTCTGATGATATCAAAAAGATTCTGATACCGCGCATGAAGAAAAAGTATCCTAAGTATGCCCATTTCTTCAATGATAAAATAAAATACCATATCAATCCCACCGGAAAATTTGTAATCGGCGGACCTCACGGAGATACAGGGCTTACAGGAAGAAAAATAATCGTAGATACTTATGGTGGCAAAGGCGCGCATGGTGGTGGCGCTTTCAGCGGTAAAGATCCAAGTAAAGTAGATAGGAGTGCGGCTTATGCAGTAAGGCATATTGCAAAAAACCTGGTTGCTGCCGGAGTTTGCGATGAAGTATTAGTACAGGTTTCTTATGCAATTGGCGTGGCACAACCTACCAGTATCAACGTAAATACTTATTGTACTGCAAAAGTAAATTTAACCGATGGTGAAATAGCTAAGAAGGTAGAAGCGCTTTTTGATATGCGGCCCTATTTTATAGAGCAGCGTCTTAAACTTCGTAATCCAATTTACCAGGAAACTGCATCCTACGGACACATGGGGAGGAAGAATGAAGTAGTTACCAAAACTTTTAATTTACCCAATGGTTCTCCCAAAACAGTGAAAGTGGAATTATTTACATGGGAAAAATTAGATTATGTTCCTAAAGTGAAGAAGGAGTTTGGGATAAAATAAAACCTAACAAAATAAATTGGAAACCCTCACCAAATGAGGGTTTTTCTTTTCAGTGAATAATCAAGTAAATTTGAAAAGTGCGAACACAAAATAAAACATTCACCCAACAACACCGCCCTAAAAAAAATCTTTTAATTGGAGGAATTTCTTCTGTGATTGATGCCATGAAAAATGGCGAACAGTTAGAAAGAATTTATTTGCAAAACAATATTTCTTCTCCCGAAGCAGATGAATTAAGAAGCGTAGCTCTTGAATTTGAAGTTCCCATCAATAAAGTTCCTTTTGAAAAAATAAGAAATTTTAATTTAGAAAATCCAAAAGGATGTATCGCCATCAAATCTAAGATAAAATACCAAAACCTGCAGGATGTAGTTTCATTGATTGTGGAAAACGGAGAAATTCCTTTATTATTAATGCTGGATGGTATTACTGATATCAGGAACATTGGCGCTTTGTCACGAACTGCTTACTGTTGTGGAGTTCATGCCATTATAATTCCTGAAAAAGGGGTAGGGGCTTTGAATGAAGATGCTATAGCTACTTCTGCCGGTGCGCTGGAAAAGATTGCTGTTTGCAGAGTTAAAAGTTTGCATAACGCGATAGATGAAATGCATTTGAATGGTATAAAAGTTTTCGCCAGCGAGATGACTGCCGGCGAAAACGTATTTGATATGAATCTGAAAGAACCCTGCGCTATTATTATGGGTAGTGAAGACAAAGGAATTCAACCATCTCTATACAAATTGTGCGATGCAAAATTTAAAATTCCAATGCAAAAAGATTTTGAATCATTAAATGTTTCTGTTGCTACAGGTATGATCTTGTATGAAGCGATGAAGCAAAGGATGATATAATTTAGGAATTGTTGAATTAACCTTCTAATAACTTAGAAAAATCTTAATCGTTTTTGAAAAATGAATTCCGATAAATCGCAAATCAAACTTATAGAATGCCCGCGCGATGCCATGCAGGGATGGAAAACTTTCATCCCAACAGAAAAAAAGATTGAATACCTCAATCAATTATTAAAAGTGGGTTTTGATACCATTGATTTTGGAAGTTTTGTTTCGCACAAAGCGGTTCCGCAAATGGCCGATACCAAAGAAGTCATTAGCAAATTGTCAATGGCAAATACAAAAACAAAATTGCTTGCCATCATCGCCAACGTACGCGGAGCAGAGGAGGCAGCGGGCTTTGAAAAGATTACCTATCTCGGATTTCCATTTTCTGTTTCTCCCACTTTTCAAATGCGCAATGCGAATAGTACGATTGAAGAATCGTTACAAAGAGTGAAAGAAATAAAAAACATTTGTGATAGAGCTAATAAGGAATTAGTTGTTTATATTTCCATGGCGTTTGGAAACCCTTATGGAGACCTATACAATGAAGAAATTGTTTTGGAATGGATTGAAAAATTGGCAGGAGAGGGGATAGGTATTATTTCTTTGGCAGACACTGTTGGCCTTGCAGATCCCTCCCAGGTTTCATCCTTAGTAAACAAAGTTATTTCTCAATTTCCTGATTTAGAAACCGGCGTTCATCTTCATTCCACAAATTTTAACTGGAAACATAAAATTGATGCTGCTCTACAAAACGGTTGTTTGCGTTTTGATGGCGCGCTCAAAGGTTTTGGTGGCTGCCCGTTTGCAGAAGATGAATTAGTAGGAAATATGAATACCGAATTGATGATCCCTTATTTTAAACAATCAGGCTTTCTGGAAAATATCAATGAAGCCGAATTATTAAAAGCGAGCCAAATGGCTTCTGAAATTTTTATATAAATGGAATTCTTTTTACAGTTCAAAATTCGGGATTATCCTTTTAAGATATCATACCAGGATAAAATTCTTTTTATCGGATCATGCTTTTCGGAAGAAATTGGATATAAATTGAAGGAATTAAAATTGGATATCCTTCAAAATCCAAATGGGATTTTATATGATCCGTTGAGTATTTCCGATTCACTATTTTCTTACATTGAAAACAAATCGTTTGATGAAAAAAATCTATTTCAATTAAATGGATTGTGGCATAGCTGGAAACATCATTCTTCTTTTTCCGGAACCGACAAAACAGAGGTTCTAAATAAAATATATGAATCACAGTTACACGCACACGCATTTTTAAAGCAAGCAAAATTTCTCATCATCACTTTAGGAACTGCGTTTAATTATCAGTTAAAAATTAATAATGAGAATGTAGCCAATTGTCATAAAGCGCCTACAGATTATTTTGAAAAAAAATTAATACCAACAAATGAGATCATTTCTGAAATATTAAGCATTTTAACCGCCGTTGAAATATTTAATCCAGATTTGAAAATTGTTTTCACCGTAAGCCCTGTAAAACATATTCGTGATGGAGTAGTGGAAAATAACCGCAGTAAAGCAAGATTAATTGAGGTTTCTCATTCTGTTTGCGATCAAAAGCAGAATGTATTTTATTTTCCTTCGTATGAATTGGTAACAGACATTTTGCGTGATTATCGTTTTTACAAAAGCGATCTGGTTCATCCTAATGAAACTGCAGTGAATTATGTTTTTGAGAAGTTTTGTGATTCTTTTTTTAGCGATGATTCCAGAAAAATTATGAAGGAAATAAAGAAAATTATAACTGCAATAAATCACAAACCTTTTTTGAAACACAGTGAAGCTCATCAAAAATTTATTACTGGGGAATTAAAAAAAATTCAGGAAATAGAAAAGGACTATCCGTTCCTTGATCTTTCAAAAGAGAAAAGATATTTTACTGAACAGATTGCAAATGCTTGATAGAATTGTCAACAGCTTCTTGAACGGCTTTATTAGAAATGCAGCGTTTTGTCTGTTCCTGTTGTCATTATTAATAAATGATAAAGCTCAAAGTAATCCTCTTTGAAAAAATTGCCTGAATGAAAAACACAATCAAACTCTACTTGTCACAGTTTTATAGGTGTCGCTGATCGTGTCTGTTCACTCATGTATATAACTGATTATAGGAATAAAACCATTTAATAATGATATTTTGTCAAGGTATTTTGAAGGTGCCGTGTTTTATCAATCAAATAAATATTTCATATTATGAAAAAGAAATTGATACTCATCTGCCTGTTTACCACCAATATTTTGCAAGGCTATTCACAACATAGAAAGGCCAATATCAACAACCTAGGGGTATCTTTTCCAATAATATGGAATCACTCTGAGGGAACATACTACTCGCTTGGAAGCCCAAGGCATCCGGATGGTACAGGTGTAAGTTATGGCCTGAACATTAACTATTCCAGGACGATTTATAAAGATTGGTTTGCAATATTCGGAGTGGGTTATTTTAAACAGGTTTTTGGAATTAAAAGACCATTTAATTACGTAACACCTGATGGAACAAAACCCGTGGTTTATACAGAAAGTTACTCTTATTACAATATCAATTTGTTTTTGGGAATTGGATACAACAAAATGTTGAATAAGAAATTATTTATTAATGGGAAAGTATTTTATAATTCCTACCATTCATTCAAACAGCGGTATTCTCAAAAATATTTTCCCGGTGTAAATGAAATTTACAAGAAGAATCTATATACAGGAAGTACGGTAAACACCGTATTAGGAATAGGGCAATTTATTAGCACTAAAATCTCAATAGGGATTGGTATTGATTTACCATTTTATACAAAGTGGAATCAAGATGAAATATTTTATCACAATTATTACTCCAACGATGAACAACAAATAGCAAAGAATAAATTTTCGATTGGGTCAGATATTTTATTAAAATATTATTTCTAAAGTATAAATCATTTTTTTTGACCGGTGGCCGTTTTACGCACCTGCCACATCTGTATTTTTCTGCGACAATTTGTAATACCATAATATTTTCTGATAGCAATGACCAGTCGTAAATTTGTTGGATGCCGGAGAACTGAAAAATGAAAATCATTATTATTTCTTTGTTCACTGTGGTCCGAAACGCATATTCCTGTTTCCCAATTATCAATTTTCCACTGTCAACTATCAATTAGTTCTTCATTAAATTTTATTCCATTCAATCCCAATTCTTTTAAAACAGGTTCATATATTT
>DASSHD010000790.1:0-3729 GCA_035693085.1 Hanamia sp.
TAACCAATTATAAGGGCGAATATGATCCCATACACCCAGTAAATACTCAGTTTGGGGCGTTGTTTCTTAGGGTCTTCATCCGGTGGTAAGCCTCCCGGCGTCTGATTTGGGTTCAATCTTCTTTGTAATGATTTTTTTTTCTGATCTTCAGTTGCCATATCTTCTTGCTTCTGCAATATTTTTAATCTGAATTCTAATTTTAGAACCAGCTTTATTTTTAATATTTATTATTTTAAGTATGGTTTTTTTAGGATTAATGTTCAGCTATTGAAGCATCACTCCACATTTCTTCTAATTTATAAAACTTTCTTGGCTCAGACAGCATGATGTGGACAACCACATTTACATAATCAATCAGAATCCATTGTTCGCCCTGCCTGCCTTCGTGCTTATAAGGTTTTTCGTTACATTTTTTTCTCACCTCTTCCTCTACAAAATCCGCGATTGCCTTCAACTGGATAGAATTATTAGCCCCGCAAATGATAAAGAAATCTGTAACAGCTTCAGGAATTTTTTTCAGATCAAGACTTATGATTTTTTCACCTTTTTTTTCCTGTATCGCATGGATAATAGTTTTAAACAGTTTACTATTTCTTGTTATCCTTGTTACAGTTTGCCTTTTTCTTTTTTCAAGTAACATTAAATTATTCAAATGCATTCATTTTTAATCATATCTAATTTCAGCAATCTGCAAAAATAAATTTATTCTGTTACATTGCAGTTGCATACGTAAATTTTGTATCTATTTTATCAAAAATACTAATTCTTTATTAATCATATTTGATGTTCCCTGATTCCAAAAAAATACTGATCCTGGATAGCGTGGATAGTACCAACAACTATGCCATGGCGCTGATCCGGAAAGAAAAATCAACCGGCGTAAAAGCTGTATTTGCAATGGAACAAACTCATGGAAAGGGAAGAAATGGGAAGCATTGGAAAAGTAATAAAGGTGACAATATCATTCTCTCGATCCCCCGGCAAATGCAATGGCTCACTGTATCTCAACAGTTTCAACTAAGTGTGGCAGTGGCTTTGGGATGCTATGATCTGATAATAAAATATGTTCCTGAAAATATCTTTATTAAATGGCCTAATGATGTATTTATTAATGACAGTAAGGCAGGAGGTATCTTAATCGAAAATATTATTAAAGGTACTTTATGGCAGTGGACGGTTATTGGTATTGGCTTGAATATAAACCAGGAAGAATTTGATGACTTTAATTTAAAAGCTACATCACTTAAAAGATGTACAAAAAAAACATATCATGTTTTGCAACTTGCCGAAGAATTGCATTCATTTGTTTTACAAAGAATGGAAGATTTAAAATCGGGCAATTTTTTAAATATGCTAAAAGAATATAATCATCATTTATTTGCCCGAAACAAGGTGGTTAGACTGAAAAAACAAAATATTGTTTTTGAAACCAAAATAGAAGGGGTTTCGGAATCAGGGCAATTAATTACAAAAGATATCTTAGAAAGGAGATTTAATTTTGATGAAGTTGAATTTAAGGGAATAGTTGATGGTTCACAGTAATAGATTTTCTATTACATATAATCCCTAATTTTTTACGGATAATTTTTAATTTTTTAAAAATTCACTTTTTATTTCATCATAATCCTTAATGTGCACATTTGATTTCCCATCTCTGTTGAAAATAGATTCCCCGGTATTTAATGGTTCCCAAATAAAAGTTCCTTTCATTTTATTTCCGGGGATGGAGAAGGCAATTCTATTCACTTGCTTTTTAAATTGAGAATATTCTGCAACGATTACGGGTTTGTTGTATTTTTTACTGAGTAAATCCAAATTAGTTTCAAGGTCATTCAATGTTCCATGCCATTTTGGATAATAAGATTCGCCAATCACATCAAAAGAAACACCACGATTGATCATGTTGTCCAGGAAAAATTCGGATTCTGAATTTTGACCTCCCAACGCAATATGGAGTAGGGTAATAATTGACGGATCTACTTTTTTTACCGCTGCCGTAGCCGCATTTAATAAAATAGCAAGACTGTCTAAATGTTGCACATTCCCATCAGGCCACAAAATTCCATGATTGATTTCATTTCCTGTTTGTACCATATCCGGCAATGTGCCTTGCGCTTTCAATGCCAATAAAACTTTTGTGGTATAGTCATAAACTTTTTTTGATAGATCATTAAAATCTAAATTTTCCCAAGCTTTGGGTTTAAATTGTTTTCCCGGATCAGCCCACGTATCACTATAATGAAAATCAAGAAGAAATTTCATACCCGCTTTCTTAATACGTTTTGCCATTTCCAGCGTATGTGGCAAATCACAAAAACCTTTTCCCGGAGAATAACCACTATCATTTGCAGGATCAACAAATAACCTCAAACGGATATAATTAAATCCATGATCTTTTAGAATTTCAAATACATCTTTTTGAATGCCGTTATCAGAAAATTTCATACCTCTTGCCTCCAATTGGGGAAGAAAAGAAATATCAGCGCCCAGAATTTTCCCTTCGGGTTTCGCTGTGGAATGAATATTTAATTTAGAAAAAAGATATGGGTCATTTTTCAGTTCAATTGGCTGATTTGGTTGAATAGTAATAATATCTGTACTTCCATCCCACAAGCCTTTTGAACTTGCTTTGAATTTTATATGGCCAGGAGTCTTTCCCGATTGCAGGATTACCTGGCATTTTCCATTGAACAAAGATCTTTGCCAGTTTCCATCCAAAATTTTATCGGGTTCATGGCTGCCTGGATCGCCATTTCCTACGCCGATTATGCTCGCATCGCCTTCCAATGAAAATTGAACCAAATTATCTGCATCGGGAACTTCACGGCCTTGCTTATCTACAGCACTTACATTAATTACAGTTGCATCTCTTCCATCGGCAAGCATAGTAGTCTTATAGGGAGTGATCACTACTTCTGCGGGTTCGCCGGTTGTTTCAATAGATGATTCGAGTTTACGGCCATGCTTATACGCTATGGCTTCCAGCTTTCCTGGTTCATAAGGAACGCTCCATTGAAGATGGCTGTTTCGCGGCATATCTTTTTTCCCAAGACTCTTTCCATTCAAAAATAATTCTACGTTATCAGCATTTGTGTTTACCCAAACATCTACAAGTTTCCCCTTTTTATTTTTACGATTCCAATCAGCGGAAATGTGAAGCACATCCTTATTTGTCCACCATGATTGATAGTAGTAATAAATATTTTTTGGGAAACCACATACATCCATAATCCCAAATTGGGTGCTGATATCAGGCCATTTGTAGGGAGTAGGCTCACCCCGATAATCAAATCCTGTCCAAACAAAACCTCCAAGAAACCATGGACGTTCTGCAGCGGGCTTCCACCATTCTTCGGCTGTATTTCCCCACCAGGGAGCAGTAATATCAAGATCGGGCAAATAACCTTTTACAGTGTCCTTTTCGTAAATTCCTCTGGTAGTCAAAGTGCTTGCCATCTCCGTTCCCATCACAGGTTGAGTTGGATGATCTTTATGATAATCTGCAATGGCATTGATCCTGTAATTGAATCCGCGAACCGGAATCACTTCATTAATTCCTTTGAATTCATTTCCTACATCTGCAGCATAAGTGGAAGTACGATAAGGATCTAATTCTTTTTGCTTCTGCAATAAGGAAATCGCAATCCTTTTTCCGTTTGAATTGGTTTGTATCCAACCTTCTTCGTTACCAATAGACCACATAAAAACTGAAGGATGATTTCGATCGCG
>DASSHD010000791.1:0-3760 GCA_035693085.1 Hanamia sp.
AGTTTTCAGCTCAGGACATTTATGATTTACACTAATATGGAATAATTTATAAATAGCGAAACGCTGGTTCCATTACTTCCTGTTCAGCCCCTGGTATCCCTATTTCATTGGCAATAGCTTTCCAGTTTCGTACCGGCGCAATTACTTCTTTAATAATAGTATCCATTTGTAAATTGGTCAACTGCATTTTGGTTCAGGCATTCCTACCCAATGTGCATACACCCATATATCTGTTTTATTATCGGCCACCTTGTATTCTATTTAGTAATTAATTTGATATCCTGCAGTTTTCTGCCATATTCATCATCGGCTGCCAGCTTTAAAAAATCGTCCTGTAGTCCCAATACCCGGAGTGTGTTGAAATAAGCTCCCATTGAAACCCTGGGATTGCCCTTTTCTATTTCTGTAAGCGTTGATCTGTTAATATCAGCACGTTCAGCCACCTGGATGGTGGTTAGTTTTCTCCGCTTCCTGGCCAGCTTGATATTTTCACCCACTTTTTCCAGCATTTTCAGATATTTCGGAAATACTACTTGTTTTCTTCTGTTCATTTTGTTGGATATTATCAGCAAATATATCCATATTGATGTAAATAACCAACATTTTACTAAACAAAACATATATTCAATTGCTTATAGCCAGGAATTTTACAGAGATGCAACATCCCCGTTAGGAGACATTGCAGAGAAAAAACTTAGGATAACAGCAACCTGGGAGGGATGGCATAAAACGGTTTTGCAAATCATACCATTCAAACAAATATTTTTCATCCGATCCCCCTCCGGCATTCCTAATATTTTGCATGGGCAATGATGGCTTTTTATTTTAAGTTGAATAATGCATCTTTGCGAAAAGGCGCAAAATCGTATGGAGACCCATTACGAATTTTTTGTAATTCAGCCTGGCCGTGATTCCGGCATTAATTTATTTCCCGGCTTTTTGATTGTTTCAAAGTAATTGCCCGGGGCCGCCGTTGCTTATAGCGATGGTAATTTATTAACAGTTTACTACTGCAACAATCATTAGAATGATGAATAGAGAAAAAAAACTTTCAGTAAAATCAATTGTACTCACCCTCGTTTTGGGAACGGCTGTTATCTTTGGGATAACCCAATTAGTAAAATCGGCCCGCCACAATACAAATACAAAAGAGGCAGCACCACTTGAAAAGCCAGTGCCTGTTGCCACCCGGTTTGGGCTGCCGCTTGATTCTTTCACGGTAGTGAATGGCACCATTGAGCGCAACCAGTTTCTTAGCGATATTTTAAATGATTACGATATTGATAATACCACGGTGTTGCAACTTGCCCAAAAGGCACGTCCTGTTTTCAGTGTACGCAACCTTGCTGCCGGAAAACCCTACACGATATTTTGCTCAAAGGACTCTACACAAAAAGCACAATACTTTATTTACCAGCCTAACGCAACCGACTACGTGGTTTACGACCTGCGGGATTTGATGAAAGTATATACCGGCAAGCGCCCTGTAACTACTAAAACGAAAACTCTTTCCGGCACCATTAACAGTTCGCTGTACAAAACCCTGGAAAGCCAGCATGCTGACCCGGAGCTTGCCGTAAAGCTTGCCAATATATTTGCCTGGACTGTTGACTTCTATTATACTCAAAAAAGCGACTGGTTTAAAATTGTATATGACCAACAATATGTAAATGGCAAACCCATAGAATCAGGGGCCATCAGGTCGGCAGAATTCTCCTCCCGGGGTGAAGTATATAAAGCCTATTACTTTGAACCGGACAGTGCCACCGGCGGCGAATTTTTTAATGAAGAAGGAAAAAGCCTGCGTAAGGCCTTTCTGAAAGCGCCGCTTAAGTTTATCCATATTACATCGCATTACAACCTGCACCGTTTTCACCCGGTTGAAAAAATATGGAAAGCACACCTGGGCACAGATTATGGGGCTCCTGCCGGCACCCCGATTCATACTACCGGCAGTGGTGTGGTAATTGCATCGCGATATACCCGCTTTAATGGCAATTATGTGAAAATAAAACACAACCGCACTTATACTACTCAATACCTGCACATGAGCAGGCGTGCAGTGAGGGTAGGGCAGCATGTAGTGCAGGGGCAGGTGATAGGGTATGTCGGCATGACGGGGCTGGCTACCGGCCCGCATGTATGTTATCGTTTTTGGAAAAACGGCAAACAGGTAGATCCTTTAAAACAAAAGTTTCCTGCCGCAACGCCTGTAGCAAAAAAATATATGCCCGAATTCATGCAATTAGTGGACTCAGCAAATCTTGTACTTAATAAAATCCCGGTTGACACAAGCGGTTTGAATTAATAAAGAAAAAAAATTAAAAAATATCTTGTCCTAAAAGAGTTTACACAAATTATACTTCCCTCCGGATGGAAGTCACGAAAGACGGGACAAGTTGTGTTATGATTTTGATTTGAGATGAAGCTCAAATGCCTTCTGCCACGAACCTGCCTTTGTCGGACAGGTTACACAGATTTACACAAATTCATCCGGCGTACAGTATAAGTGTAAAATGTATAATTCAGATGAGTTTGTAGAACGAACCTACTATAGCCTTGAACTAAAGTATAAGATTTGTAAAGACCATTTAGAGCATGGAATAAAGATGGGAATAGAGCCTTTTTTACCAGGCCTTATACCTCGCAGGACAAGGGAACAATTGAAAATAAAAACGGTATCATCAGAATGTTCTTTCCAAAGAAAACCGATTTTAATTCTGCATCAATTGCTGATGTCAGGCGTGTGGAAAATGAAGTAAACAATCGCCCGTAAGAAAGTTTAAACACTTATCTCCTAATGAAGTATTTTCACGATTGAAAGGTAGCGCGTTGCGCTTATGAGTTGAACACCGCATTTATGAATGAGTAAGAAATTCAAATTTGCTGATAACGATAAAATGTATTTTGTAAACTTCACTGAGAAATGATTAGCTCGCAGTAAACCAACAAAAAACAACAATTCTCTTTTAATCGTTGACGAAGTGCCTTTAGAAATTTCTCTCAATATCTGTTTGGCTGCAGCATCTGCAGGAAGGCCTGATGCTGTATGATGATCTACAGTGCCCGGCAGTTCTCCATCTTTGGTAACCGCATGATAGCCTCTACTGAGGGCATGGACAGGCAATTATTTTTTCATAAATAAATAATCATCATTCTGTTGCCAGCCTGCACTGTGAAGCACAAATTTTTGTAAGTTCGCATTCTCTATTTTTCCCTAAACATGATCAGGAATTTTTATTCTTTTATCAGGAACAAACCGGTTTTCGCGGTAGGCTTTTTATTTTCCACTTCAAGTCTTCTGTTTGGTATCTGGGTCGCCTCTATACCCGGAATTAAAGAGAGACTGGGCTTTTCAGACGGCAGTCTCGGACTATCCTTATTGCTATCACCGCTCGGCGCTATCAGCGGAATGGCGCTTTCTACAAGAGTCTTCAGCAAAATTCCAGTGGGCCGATGGATGTGTACCGGTTATATAATCATTTGCGGCATTATGGTATTGCAAATTAATTGTGTGAACAGGGTTATGTTCTGGGCATGCCTGTATTGCCTTGGCTGCGTTAGTTTTTTGAACGGTGTGTCTGCCAACGCCACAGTAAACCTGATGGAAAAGAAGTACAACAAATTTTTCCTTAGTACATGTCATGGAATGTACAGTCTCGGTGGTGCGGTAAGCGCGGGAATCGCCGCTTTATTATTTTTAGTGCATGTGCCATCGGGGTTGCAAATTGTGATTGTTGCTGCAGTTCTTGTTACTATC
>DASSHD010000792.1:0-2242 GCA_035693085.1 Hanamia sp.
CTGCCTGTGAAGCTTTTGAGGCTGCAGGATAACCCGTGATACTAATAGAGCAGGAAGCGCTGCTCTTTAATTGTGATGCAACAACTGCTAACATTGCTTTTGCATCCCTGGTTAAACTGCTACTGTGTTTTCTGAAAGAAATGCTTGGTAAATTGGTAAGGTTGCAGGAAGGTGCCATCATTGCCATTGAATCTCTTATTGATTTGCAGCAATCTGGCTCAGGACATTTACCCACACCATTAGCGTCAACAGGCTGGCATTCAGTTGGCGTAATCAGTTCTTTGTCTTTGCAATCAGGCACGCCATCACCATCAGTATCCCTGCTTACACCATGAGAATCAACCGGGCATCCGGCTGGAGTGTTAGGCTCTTTGTCAAACATATCAGGTACGCCATCGCCATCGCTGTCTGTCATTAATTTTTTCTGATTTTCATTAAGTGTGTCAATCTGATTTTGTAAAGCATTATTAACTCTTGCGGCAGGGTTATCAAATATCATTTTTGGTTTATTTTTCTTTCCCAGGGAAATATCTATTCCTGCAAAGGCATATCCGAATTTGTCCTTATGTACGGTGCTGCTAATGTCTGGTGTGGTTCTATACCATGGTGAGCCATCTAAGTTATCGCCATCTACAAAATGCATCCTGTAACCAAGGTCTAAATTTATCCGGGTAGAAAGATCAATCTTCAGACCGGCAGCCACAGGCACAAAAAACTGGGTAATGGGCTGATGAGCACCATAAGTTATATAATCCGTGCTACCAGTGGGAATGATTTTAACATTAAATGCCATATAACCGGCTCCAACACTGATATAAGGGACAACGTAGTTTTTGGTATGTAGCCAATTGATGTTACCAAAGGTAAAAACAGCGCTAGCGCTTGCTGCATATTGAAAATTTGTCTTAAAAGCAGATACCGGTTTTGGCTGTGGTGGCAAACCCCCATTTCCGGGTTTTTTGTTTTGATTCCCTTTCAAAGAACCGCCCAGGTAATCTGCCTGAAAACCGATGTAATGATTAAGTTGGTAATGTACGTTGGCTCCAAAGCCTAATGTATATAGGGGATGCAAAAAATCGTTAGAGCCACCGATTATTAATGAAGGATTTAGAACCCCAACATTTACACCTACTGATAATTTCCTGAAAGGGCTACTACCGGTAAAAGGTTTAACATCATTATATTTTTGTTGATTTGTTTGTGAAAAAACCGGAAAGCAAACAATAAAAAGCAATGTAAAAAATACAGTCTTTTTTAGGGAGATAGATAACATAGTAAGGATTTGGTTTAGTTAATATTAAATTAATTAATAGATGTAAAAATATAGAAAATCAGTTAACGAAAAAAAACATTTTATATTTTGAAGAACTGTTTTTTGAAAAAATCTAAATTTAATGTGGAATAGTTTTTGAAATATCCGTCCTTTTTTTGAAGAATAGAATCTTTTAGTTTAGTTGGGTAAAAGAGCGGTTTTGCCAATCCGGTTTTATATTCTTTAACAAAGAATGAGTTAATTTCGCGCCCAAATTGGAAAAGTAAAGTGGAAAGATATTCAATACTTTTTCAGTAACTTTTATAATATCCGGTAATTATTTTTTCTTGATAATGTGAGCGAGGAAGGGCGAAGCCATGATTTTTTTTCGGTGTTAAGTAAAAATAAACAGATTTATCTAAAGTTTAAAATTGAAATGCGCATTTAAATTGTCAATGGATTCAGAAAATATTATTATTTTCCCCAGTCAGATTATCCATTTTAGGCATTAAATTTACATACTTTTATCTTATATGATCTATCATTACCGTTTTAGCCTGGTAGTTATTACGTTTCTTACATTCAGCATGATGTCTTGTGTGTCCTCAAAGAAAGTGGTTTATCTTAATAATCTTAGTGATACCACAGCAGGAGGATTGCGAAATGCAAAAACGGATTTTGAAGCGCGTATTCAAAAAAATGATCTTCTTTCTATTGCGATTGGTGGTAGTAATGCTGAGGATTTAGTGGCGTTGAATTCGGGAAGCGGTGTTATTCCAGGCTCTACGGCAGGAAGTGCCAGTTCTGCCAGCATCGGATATCTTGTAGAAGCCGATGGGAAGATACAGCTTCCCTTCCTGGGGCGGGTGCAGGCGGAGGGATTAACCCGACTCCAATTGGAAGATACCTTAACCCGTCTGCTTAAAGACTATACTAAAAATCCGGTAGTAAACGTAAAGTTTTTAAATTATGGTTTTTCAATACTTGGAG
>DASSHD010000793.1:0-4343 GCA_035693085.1 Hanamia sp.
ATAGCCAGAACCTATGCACAACAAGATAACATAATAGGAATCATAAAACTGCGGCACAAGCGAAGACAGGATGATATCGACAGGCGTTACAAAATAAAATCACCTGATAAATGAATTTAACTTTGTCAAAGTAGAATTAAGGTATGTTTATTTTTAATAATCATACAGTTTTCCAATAGACTCTTATCACAAACAGTCTTTGATTATTCGACTTTCAGTACTTCGCAGTGCAATGCCTTTAATCCATCAGTTATCATAAATGGAAGTACTCATTCTACAACTTGTGGTACTGTTCAATATGACAATATCGGACATGGTATTACATTGGACAATAATGTAATTTCAAGTTTTAACTATGGTACTGAATTCAAGCTTTCCTTTAATTTCAAGCAATCATACAGTTATACTATTAAAGTAAAAGCCGATGCTGTAATTGGCACCCCATCAGATCCTTGGCCAAGACTTAGAATAGATGTTAGTAGTGCTTCAAACGGAAGTGGAGCTTTTTGTAATGGACCAGAATCTATTAATACTACTTCATCTTTAAATTATTACAATAATCAACAAATTAGCCCTGGGCAGTTCGTAGATTATACTTTTAACATTCCTTCATTATCAACAGCCATGAGTTTTCTTTATGTCGGGAGTTTCCCTCAATTGAATGGAAGCAGTTCTACGATAGAGATAAATAAGATTACAATAACCGAAATACCCCCTTCCGTTTCATTCACCCTACCAGCCTCAACAACTTTTGCATGCGGCACTACAACACCGCAAACATTTACAATAACCAATGTTTATAACACCACAGGCATTACCAATTACACATGGAACCTCGGCTCAGCAAGCAACAACTGGCTATATAATGGCGGCCCTGCACCACAAACTATCTCAACAGGAACAACCGGTTCTATATCATTAACTCCTGTTTGCGGCGCAGTACAAACCAATGTTTTTGCTACCGTAACTGCCAATGGTAATACTTATAATACCAATACCACCACCGTTTCCGCAACTCCTCCAATAATGAGTATTAATGGAAGCAATGCAATTTGCTCCGGCAGTTCTTCTTACCTGATTGACTCTTTGCCTTGTAACAGTACAGTTGTATGGTCGGTAAGCCCAACGGGAATCGTATCTCTAAATACAAATAATAATCAGGCGACTTTAACAAAAACGGGAGTAGGCGTAGTTACATTAACGGCAACCATTAATAACAATTGCGCACCTGCTACTTTAACTAAACGGATTGCAGTAGGCACGCCTTCGGTAACAATAACAGGCCCCAGCTCTATTTGTGAATGCCAATGCTGTAATTATTTCACAGCTACGGATATTCCGGGGGCTACTTATAACTGGTCTATTTCCCCAACCACCGGAAATTCTGTTAGCCCTTCTGGCAATCAGGCAGAAGTTATAATTACCGGCCCATGCTATCTGACTGTGCAGGTAGTTGGTACTTGCGGCACCACTTCAGCAACCAGGCATATCTTTTTAGCACCTCCCAGCCAATGCCATGCGGGCTGTTCAATAGCCTACACGATTACCCCTAATCCGGCACAAAACAATATTACCATTAGCCTTCTGAATACTATAAATAATAAAACATCTGAAAAACAAACAGGCTACCAGGTTTCAGGCATAAAATCGTTACAGATTTACGATGTTTCAGGCCATCTCATTAAACAACTGCAAACAAACAGCAACGAAACACAGCAAGTTAAAATGGATGTTTCGTCATTGACGAATGGCACTTATTCGATAGTAATATCTGACGGTAAAATAATTGAAACACATGAAATAATTATTCAACGATAAAATTTTGTATATGGCAGGTGATTCTCTGCCTGCAAAAGAAAAATTATTTACGATAAACAGAAAGACATTTTAAATTTAAAATTCAATCCGGTAAGTAAAACAACTTGCCGGATTTTTTATAACTGAAAATAAAAACAAAAAACATTTTTATTGCTTTACTATTAAATCGCTTTAAATCATACCGGTTAAACCTGTAATTCCCTATTTTTGCAAAAATTAAAACTTAAATAATGGCATCAAAAAAAATTACTGACATTTTAGGCAACAAAGCTGAAAACTTATTGAATCACAAATGTAAAATTGACAAATCAACTCTTACTCTCCCCTCTCCTTCTTATATGGATACTATTTTTGTGCAGAGCGATCGTAATAATCGTGTAGTAGGCAGTATGCAACAATTAATGGATCATGGCAGGCTTGGCGGCACAGGCTATTGCTCTATATTTCCTGTTGACCAGGGTATAGAACATAGCGCTGGTGCATCGTTCGCTCCTAATCCTATATATTTTGATCCTGAAAGTATTGTAAAATTAGCGATTGAGGGAGGCTGCAATGGTGTAGCATCTACTTTTGGAGTTTTGGGAATTCTGAGCAGAAAATATGCTCATAAGATCCCCTTTATCGTAAAATTAAATCACAACGAATTATTAAGTTATCCAAATAAGTATGATCAAACCATGTACGGCTCTGTAGAAACCGCTTACGATATGGGAGCAGTTGGAGTGGGTGCTACTGTGTATTGGGGGAGCGAGGAGAGTACACGCCAGTTACAGGAAGTAAGCCAGGCATTTGCATTGGCACACGAATTAGGGATGTGTACTATTTTATGGTGCTATATTCGCAACAGTGCTTTTAAGGTAAATGGCAAAGACTACTCCACCAGCGCAGATCTTACCGGACAAGCCAATCATCTTGGCGTTACTTTACAAGCCGATATTATCAAACAAAAAATGGCTACAAACAATGGAGGCTACAATGCTGTAAAATACGGCAAAACCTCTCCTCTGGTATATGAAAAGCTTAGTTCTGATCATCCTATAGATCTTTGTCGCTACCAGGTGTTGAATTGCTATAGCGGAAAAATTGGTTTAATAAACAGTGGCGGCGAAAGTAAAGGGGCAGCAGATCTTGCTGAAGCAGTAGAAACTGCTGTTATTAACAAACGTGCAGGTGGTATGGGATTAATTATGGGAAGAAAAGCATTTCAAAAACCCTTCAAAGAAGGTGTTGAATTATTGAATGCCACACAGGATGTATATTTGGATAAAAGTATTACAGTAGCTTAATCACTTCCCTTAGAGGGAAAACAAGGGTTTCGAATAATTTTCATAATTAAAAACTTTAAAGACCCTAAGGGGTTGAGGTTATGAAACAAGACGAAGATTTTGATGCAAATCTTGCCGGGGAAGAAGGTGAAAACGAGGAAGCCAAACGAAGTTGGTTTCGAAGAATAAAAAAAGGTATCACCACCTCTACCAAAGACAAGAAGGAAGCTCCGGATGGATTGTGGACAAAATGCCCGCAATGCAGATATACATGTACGGTTAGTGAATTAAGAGAAAATTTATTTGTATGTCCAAAATGTGAATATCATCACCGAATCGGAAGCGCAGAATATTTTGAGATAATTTTTGATGAAGGGAATCATGAAGAGCTTTTTGCAAATATCAAATCAAAAGATTTGCTGGGCTTCGTTGACCTGAAACCTTATTCACAAAGATTGGAAGAAACCTACTCCAAAACTTCTATTCACGATTCTATTACAGTTGCCCGAGGTAAAGTAAATGATATAGATATCGTAATTGCGTGTATGGATTTTGAATTTATTGGCGGCAGTCTCGGAAGCGTAATGGGTGAAAAAATATCTCTTGCATGTGATTATTGCATTGAACATAAAATTCCTTTTATGATCATTAATAAGAGTGGCGGCGCCCGTATGATGGAAAGCGCTTTTTCATTAATGCAGCTGGCTAAAACATCAGGACGTTTATCGTTACTTACAGATGCAAAAATTCCTTATTTCTCTCTCTGTACTGATCCTACTTTTGGAGGCACAACTGCTTCCTTTGCCATGCTTGGCGATGTGATAATGGCTGAACCTGGTGCGCTTATTGGATTCGCGGGACCTCGGGTAATAAAAGAAACAATAAAAAAAGATTTACCACCCGGTTTCCAACGCAGTGAGTTTTTATTGGAACATGGCTTCCTCGACTTTATAGTTTCCAGAAAAGAACTTAAAAGTAAAGTGGAGCAATTATTGATTTTATTCAGAAATTAAATTTTAAAAATGAAACTTTGCAGCAGGGATAACTTAAAATTCCTGCTGTTTTTTTATTATGGATCTGAGCAACCGAAAAGCATATTACGAATACAATATTGAAACGAAATATATCGCCGGCCTTGTACTGACAGGAACCGAAATAAAATCGCTTCGTGCAGGAAAGGTAAGTTTCAATGACAGCTATTGTATTTTTAATAAGGGAGAATTATATGTAAAAAGCCTTCATATTGCTGAATATAATCTT
>DASSHD010000794.1:0-2940 GCA_035693085.1 Hanamia sp.
AATAAGGAAATCCACTCCCCATTTGTTTGCGCACTGGAAATGTCGGTAAAGGTGTCTGGATAATAAGAGCCGTGTAACGGGAGACTGTTACGCACGGTTCTGTGAGAGGCTTAGGTTGAAATACTTTTGCCTACTCGACCACAAAGAAGCACACAACTTTAAACTGAAAAAGTTTTAACTATGAAGATGTTATTATTGATGATGTTGATGTTGGTTTTGATCTTGCAGTCTTGCAAGGTTACTACAATAAGTGAAAGCCATATTTATGAGCAGAAGAACAATAGGGAAAATAAAAAATGGAAACTTGTGTGGGAAGATAATTTCAATGGAGCGACATTAGACACCTCAAAATGGACTAAGGTTCCGCCTGGCAAAAGCGACTGGAACAAGCACATGACAAGCAATGAAATTTGCTATGCATTGGATGATGGCTTGCTGCATTTAAAAGGCATTAATAACCCCGATACCGGCATTGATAAACGTCCATTTTTAACAGGGGGTATTTACAGCAAAGGAAAGTTTGCTTTTCAGTATGGGGAAATTCAGATAAGAGCAAAGCTGGAATGTGCACACGGGGCATGGCCTGCTATATGGATGCTGGCTGAAAAAAACAAATATGGCGAATATCCGCGGAATGGTGAAATTGATATAGAGGAGCATCTCAATTTCGATAGCATCGTTTACCAGACAGTACATTCATATTACACTTTAAACCTGAAGCAGGATAAAAATCCACCCCATTACAGTACTGCCAAAATCAATATCAATAATTTCAATGTGTTTGGTATAAAATGGTATCCTGATAAAATTGTCTATATGTTGAATGGAAAAGAAACGTTCACCTATCCAAGGAAGAATAATGTTGATCCCACGCAGTGGCCCTTTGATCAGCCATTTTATATTTTGATAGACCAGCAATTGGGTGGTTCCTGGGTTGGAAAAGTAAATCCGGAAGAACTACCTGTGGAAATGATTATTGATTGGGTGAAAGTATATCAATAGACCTTTCTATCTCCATCATTCGCTTATTTACCCTCCGATATTTTGTATATTTGTGAGTGATTTTATAATCGCATTCAAAAACAATTCGCCATGTCAAATAAAAACTATTTCTCCCTCATTCTTGTTTTCGGACTTTTGCTATTCATTACCCCACATAGCTTTGCACAATCTATGGTATTGTCAAAAGGTTCGACAGCGCCTACGTTCACTGCCGAGGCCAGCCAGTCGGGAAATGAATTTGATTTTTCATTAAAAAAGGCGCTTGCCAAAGGGCCGGTGGTATTGTATTTCTATCCTTCTGCTTACACAGGTGGCTGTGATTTGGAAGCGCATACCTTCGCCGAATTCAAGGATAAATTTACAGCAGCAGGAGCCACCATCATCGGTGTATCAGCAGATGATATTCAGCGATTGAGGTCGTTCTCATCTAATCCGGATTACTGTGCGGGGAAATTCCCGGTGGCCTCAGATCCCGGAGGTAAAATTGCTGCAACTTATGGCCTGAAGCTGATACCTCCACAATCCGGCGTTAAAGATGTGCGTGGCGTGCAGGTTACGCATGGCTTCATCCCACGAACAACATTCGTTATTAATAAAAATGACAAAATTGTAGCTGTCTTCTCATCAAAAACCGATCATATATCGCCAGATGAACATGTAAAAAAATCGTTGGAAATTGTAAAGGAACTGTAGTTTGAAAAAGGAGTTGGTTTGGCCATCATCTGACATCTTCATCTGTTTCCCCGGCTATCCTGAGAATATTCTTCGGAATGCTACGTGATTTGCCGATATAATTTTCTACCCTACTACCTATCGGGATTTAGTAGGGAGACATTTAAGATATTTTTGTAAATAATATTTACTTTACTCCATTATTATCATCCCACCAGCCATTCATTTTTCTTATATAAATTATCTGGCCGGTATGGTATGCATTGTGTGTACCAATGTGGGCAATTGTTGAATACCATTTCTGTAATTTATTTTCATCAGCGTCATTAACCGCAGTTTCCCAGGCTGTTAATACGCTATCAAGCTTTTGCACTGTAGCGTTCCATGTATTTTCGTTTACGGGTGCAAAAGTTTCTTTATTGTTGACATTAAAAAAACTTTGAGGTTTGCCTTCAAACTTATCAAGCATTCGCATGTTCCAGAAAATAAGATGTGTTGTCAATTGTGCAATAGAATGATTTTCGGAGCTGTCTTTCCAGTTTGCCTGTTCGGGAGTAAGTCCTTTCACAGCAATGGATGGCGGCACAAACCAATCTTTTACATTATGTGTTGTCTTAAGCTGTTCCAACAATATTGACTTCAGCGTGGGCGTACTTTCCTTTTGTGCTGAAGAAGAAGAAGACGTTAGCGCAAATACAAGGCAAAGACTGAATAAGTATTTCATAAAATAAATTTTAAATGAGGAATGTTTAATTAAAAATATTGAAATAATGTATGCGGTGCTGCACTTACCTGTTGTTTTATATAAGCGGCAAAAAGATAAAAGTGATGGGAATTAACGATGAGTATTTGGAATGAATTAAAAAAGAATGGGAATACTCATTTGAATATATCACTCAGTTTTGATACTTCTAAAAGTTATCACTGATAAAGACGCAAATGCTATATGGCAGGTATGAAGTTAAAAGAGAGGAGAAGGTAATGATTCGCTGTTTAGTTATACTTAAAAATTTGGATAACATTGATGCTACCGGAATTATTGCTTTTAATCTTAGTAGAAAAATGTATCTCTTAAAGCACCTTATTACCTTATTGAGAAACAACAAAAGACTTTGTCCCTTGCGAAGGTGTGCCACGAATGGAAAGGATGGAGATAGTTCTTTTCAATGTTGAATAAAAGATGATAGTAGGTCTATCAGTATCGGCGTGCAGTCGCTGGTACTAAACCATCTGATGGTGCTGTGTTCAAAAGGCATGGTGCTGAAC
>DASSHD010000795.1:0-2014 GCA_035693085.1 Hanamia sp.
TACAACGAAGAAACATTTATTTATCTCAACGGAGAGATCGTAAAAGCCTCAGAAGCTAAAACCGATTTATATGGACAGACACTTCATTACGGCTATGGCGTGTTTGAAGGAATCCGCTCTTATAAAACCACTAATGGTGAAACAAAAATTTTTAAAGAAGAAGCACACTTTGAAAGATTAAAAAATTCAGCAAAGGCGCTTAATCTGCCTTATACATGGAGCAGTGAAGAATTAATAAAAGCCACCTATGAAATTTTAAAATTGAACAATTTGCAGGATGCCTATATCCGGCCTTTGGTATATGCTCCGGCAAATATGAGTTTTGTTCAAAACAATGAGTCATATATCACTATTGAAACTTGGCAAATGAATCCTTTTCTGGGAGAGAAATTATTAAATGTAATGACATCTTCCTTTGAAAGGCCCAATCCCAAAGCATTTAAGATCGAAGCTAAGGCAACCGGTCATTACGTAAATTCCATTCTTGCATCCCAGGAAGCAAAGGCGAAAGGATTTGATGAAGCCTTACTAAAAGATATGAATGGATATGTAGCTGAAGCTCCGGGCGCCAACTTTTTTGTAGAGAATAAAAGCGTTCTTTATACTCCCCAGTTAGGAAGTATTCTTCCCGGAATTACAAGAGCCACTGTTTTTGAAATTTGTGAAAAGTTGAACATTCCGGTAATTGAAAAACAAATCACGCTTGCGGAAGTTCATAGCGCTGATAGCGCATTCTTTTGTGGCACTGCTGCTGAAGTAATAGGAATAGCATCACTGGATAATATTTCTTTTAAAAAAGAATGGAAAAATTCTTTAGGTAATACAATTCAAAAAGAATACAAAAATATTGTCACAGAAAAGAAAAAGATATTGCAACCAATAAACCAATAATGATCTCCTGTCGCCTTCCAGTAAAGGGCGACAGCAAACAAACCCACCTGTCCGGTAGGCAGGCAAATAATCAAAATTTCAATTTTAAAGATGTAACCAGTAAACGAACAAATAATCAAGATTCCCATTTAAAATAAACAAAAAGGAAACAAACCCCGCCTGATTGAGTCATTCGGGCAGGAATTAATAAACATTTCAATATTAAAAATGAGCGAAACATTAATTAAAGAAGAACTGAATAAATACCGCAAAACCCTTACACAGGACGAAACGCTCCCCGGAGCACAGGCTATGTATTATGCCATTGGTTTCAAGGAGAAAGATTTTAAAAAAGCACAAGTTGGAATTGTAAGTATGGGCTGGGACGGAAATCCCTGTAACATGCATTTAAATGATTTTGCAACAGAGGTTAAGAAAAGTGTAAATGGAGTGGAGGGCTTGTTGGGGCTTCGGTTTTATACCATTGGGGTGAGCGATGGAATCAGTATGGGTACGGATGGAATGCGTTTCAGCCTCGTAAGCCGCGATCTGATTGCTGATAGTATTGAGACCAACGCAAGTTCGCAATATTATGATGCTCTTGTGGCTATTCCCGGTTGTGATAAAAATATGCCGGGATCAATCATGGCGATGGGAAGATTGAACCGTCCGTCCATCATGTTATATGGAGGCACTATTGCTCCAGGTCATTATAAAGGAGAAGATCTAAACATCGTATCTGCCTTTGAGGCTTTAGGGCAAAAGATTGCAGGCAATTTAGATGAGGCAGATTTTAAAGGTATCGTTCGTCATGCTTGTCCGGGAGCCGGCGCCTGTGGTGGAATGTACACGGCCAACACAATGGCAAGCGCGATTGAAGCCATGGGAATGAGTTTACCTTATTCTGCGAGCAATCCGGCATTGAGCAAAGAAAAAGAAGAAGAATGTGCTGCCATAGGGCCGGCCATAAAGAATCTATTAGAAAAGGATATCAAACCAAAAGATATTATGACACGCAAAGCGCTTGATAATGCGTTGACGATAATAATGGTTTTAGGTGGCAGCACCAATGCAGTTTTGCACATGGTCGCCATAGCAAAGAGCGTAGGTATCAATTTAACGCCGGATGATTTTCAAACCATCA
>DASSHD010000796.1:0-5811 GCA_035693085.1 Hanamia sp.
CATTTGCATAACGGTCAAATTATTTTACAAGTTCCGAATTTTACAAAAGCTAAATGCTTACTATCTGGCGACCATTAGTTAACGTTTATGATGCCCTTGCCTCCATAGAGACAGGTTATTTCTCCCCATAAACTACAATAGAACTTCCATCCATTATTATATTTTCTCCGGGATATTTTTCATTTACCAATTCGTACACCTCCGCTTTTATTTTTTCTTTCATAGCATCATCGGCATTATTAAGGGCAGCCACAAAAGGAGCTGCAATCTCCGTCATCATTGTCCAGAAATCGGCTGCGGTTCCACATTTCAATTTGCATGTTAACTCTCTTTCTGAAGTGTTCTTAAAACCTGCCTGGTTTAAGATATTAATCATTAAACCACTGCCTGCACAACGAAACATGCCCGGCGCTCCGGGTGGCGGAGGAGATAGCTGCATGTTTTTATTAATAGTTCCACCAATTGCAGTTACCCAAAAATTTTTCTCCGGCCCACTCCAGACCGCTGTGCAGAACCTGCCTCCGGGTTTTAATACTCTCCTGATTTCTTTGGCGGCTAAAAGCATATCCGGAAAAAACATAAAGCCCATCCGGCAACTTACGGCATCAAATGTGTTGTCAGCAAAAGGAAGCTCGCTTACATCGCAGGTTTGGAACTCTACATTAGTGATTCCTCTTTTCGAGGCATTTTCACGTGCAACATTGAGCATATTATTTGCCAGATCGGTAATAATAACTTTTCCGCCGTTAAGCATAGCTGCAATGCTTAATCCTGGCTCGCCGGTTCCTCCTGCGATTTCTAAAATAATCTCTGAGTCTTTGGGTTTCAGCAAATCAATCATTTCATCACCAATTGGTTTCATGAAGTCAAGGATTTCTGTGTCCCATTTTTTCCATCCCGGAGAGAATTGATTCCACGATGCTTTTTGCTTTTCGCTTATTTCCCTGAGTTGCTGTTCCATAGCATGATTAATTTAGATGTTAAATGTAAGAATTCTGTAAATCAGTAAGAATTAATATTTCCACTTTCAGTATAGGCATACGGCCTGCCCCTGCTAACTTTACCTCACTCTCTCCAGCACTACCTCTTTGTAATTAGCGCCAATAGGCACCTGGAGTTTTCCGATGCAAATTGCATTGAGGATGAATGACCATAAATAGCCGACTAACCTTGTAAATATAATAGTCTGCAACTTTCGCCTTCTTAACCATACCATTCATCCTGATTTTCAGGGTGTCTGCCGAAATCGCTTTTTCAAAAAATGCAAAATTGATTTATTTGCATCGTTTTTATGAATCAATCAACATTTATTTTAAAATTAAGAACATGAAAGTTTTATCCTTTTTACTCACCCTATTATGTGTATCTTTTTTTACTTCAACAGCCTTTGCCCAGGAAAATAATACAGGGAAAATATCAGGCCAAATTATAAATAATAATCAAGCACCTGCTGCATTTGCTACAGTAACTCTACTCAAGGCATCAGACTCCACATTAGTCAAAGGCGCTATCTCTGATACATCAGGAAAATATCATTTTGAAAAGATTCCATTCGGAAATTATATAATTGAAGTATCATTAACCGGAATAAATAAAGTTTACACGCAACCTTTTTCACTGATCCAAACTCAAGATGAAATTACGATTCCTGCTATCACTTTAGGTTCCAATACGGAAGTATTAAAAAGCGTCCAGGTAAAGGCAATTAAGCCTTTTATCCAGCACAAACCGGGACAAACTATTGTGAACGTGGAGAACAGTCCGGTAAGCGCGGGAAACAGTGTGATGGAAGTATTGCAAAAGTCGCCGGGCATATTCGTGGACCAGGATGGAAATATTTCAATGAATGGTAAAAGTGGCGTGAATGTGATGTTCAATGGTCAACCCACACATGTGTCTGCCAGTCAATTAGCAACCATGCTGAAAGCCATGCCGGCAAGCTCCGTTTCACAAATAGAACTGATGACACAACCTCCTTCCAAATATTCTGCCGAAGGCACTGCGGGACTGATCAATATTGTATTGAAAAAAAATACCAACATGGGGTTTAATGGCAACCTAACGGCAGGAGCAGGCTATGGCCAATATCCAAAATACAATGCGGGTGGTTCTATCAATTATAAAAACAAACATTTCAGCTTATACAGCAATTATAATTTTGCACACACCAATAATAAATTTGAAATGGACATTGACCGTTATTTTTATGAACCGGATTCCAAGATTATACAAACCCAAATGAAACAGGCAAGCATTATGAAGTCTATCAATAATAATAACACTGCTCAATTAGGAATGGATTTTTATCTGACACCCAAACAAACTATTGGCTTCGTAGCTAACGGTTCATTTAACCAGGGTGATTTCAACACATACAGCCCTGTTTATTTCATGAATGGTACAGGCAATACTGATTCTATTTCCACTTCTACTAATCATATAGGATATAACTGGCAAAATAAAGGAGCGAATGTCCATTATACTTTAGACAATGGTAAGGGGAGTTCTCTGACCACTAACCTCGACTACAACCGATTTTATATGTCCATGCCGCAATCATTAATTACCAATGTAACTGACGCACAGGGGAATCAATTACATGACCCTAAACAGCAGAAGGGAACACAACCCAGCAACATCAATATCTATGCAGCCAAACTTGATTACGTTCATCCTTTTAAAAACCAAATCAAATTATCAGCCGGACTAAAATATAGTTTTGTGAACTCGGATAATAATAGTCAATTCGAAATCTTTAAAAATGATAATTGGGTTAATGATGCCGGAAATACGAACCACTTTATTTACAAGGAGAATGTAAATGCTGCTTATGCCAGCCTTTCCAAAACATTTAATAAAGGATGGAGTGCCGATGCGGGTTTGCGCGGAGAACAAACCATTGTTCATACCGATCAGTTAAATTCAGACTCACTTAATAAAAACAATTATTTTGATCTTTTCCCTAATTTGTCACTGACAAAAATCATCAACCCTAATCATATTCTCAGTCTTTCTTTTGCCAGGCGTATTGATCGCCCGGATTATCAAAGCCTGAATCCATTTATTTATTATGTAGATGAATATACTTACCGCGAAGGGAACCCATACCTGAAACCACAATTTATAAACTCTACTGAATTGTCCTACACATTAAAGCAAAAATATTCAGCCGTTTTGAGCTACAGTAATACCAGCGACATTATGACCCAGGTTATCAGGCAGGTGGATTCCACGCATGTTACTTATCAGACGATGGATAACCTGAGCACATTGAATAACCTGACCTTAACATTGGGCATTCCGGTAAATATCACACCCTGGTGGCATACTTACAACAGTCTGCAGGGTTATTACAATCTATACAAAGGTGTTTACGATGGGTTTGCTTTGAATAAAGGGATTACTTCCTTTATGTTATATACACAACAAAATTTTATTCTTCCTCATGGCTGGAAAGGAGATTTAAGCGGTATGTATAGAAGCTCTTCCATCATGGGGCCTACAATTATTAGTCCAATGGGAATGGTTTCAGCAGGTATTGCCAAATCTTTATTAAAAGACAAGGCTACAATAAAACTTAATGTGCAGGATATTTTTCAAACCATGAATTTCAATGGAAAAATAAACTTTGGAGATATTAACGCTAACTCCGAATTTCATCTATTGGATCGTGCAGCCAATCTTACTTTCACCTGGAACTTTGGTAACCAGAAAGTAAAAGTAAACCAATATAAAAATACAGGAATACAGCAGGAAGAGAACCGGTTAAAGAATGCGAATAGTGGAACAGGTACTCCGAAATAGTTTTGATAAGAATCACAATTTAGTTATGTATTTACAACCAGGAAGGTTTCAAAAACCTTCCTGGTTCGTTTGTATCTTCGGTTTCAAAAAAAATCTAATGAAAAAGGAATATCGGTTTTTATATTTTCTTGCAATTATTAAATTTGTTCTTCCTTTTATTTTACAAAACCATTATTACCAGCCACAAAGGGATGAATTTCTCTACCTCGCCGAAGCGCATCATATTGCTTGGGGATATATGGAAGTGCCGCCGCTTCTTTCTGTGTTCGCCTGGATTACCAATCTTTTCGGAGCAAGCATGTTCTGGCTAAGATTCTGGCCTTCTTTATTTGGTGCATTTACTTTTTTGATCATCGGAAAAATTATAATTTCTTTTGGTGGAAAATGGCTGGCATTGTTTCTTGGCTTCCTGCCTTTTATTTTTGGCGCTTATCTGCGAATTCATTTTTTATTTCAACCCAATTTCTTAGATGTATTTTTCTGGACTATGATTGCATTTAGCATCCTGCGCTTCATTCAAACTCAAAAAAATTCATGGCTTTATGTTTTTGGTATTAGCGCGGGTTTGGGAATGATGAGTAAATATTCCATTGCGTTTTTTATCATCAGTATCTTGATTGGATTATTAATTACCCGTAACAGGAAAATATTTTTGAATAAACATTTGTATTTTTCCGCACTTATTGCGTTTTTAATTTTTCTTCCTAATCTTTTGTGGCAATACAATTATCATTTTCCGGTGATCGTTCACATGAAAGAATTGCATCAGTTCCAACTGCAATATGTGAAACCTTCCGGCTTTTTGTCAGACCAGTTATTGATGAACCTGCCGTGTGTGTTTATTTGGATAGCCGGTTTGTATTTTATTATTTTTAAAGAAAAAGGGAAGTACAGAATTTTTGCATGTGCTTATTTATGTGTGATATTGATCCTGCTTTATTTTCAGGGCAAAGGCTATTATTCATTAGGAGTTTATCCCATATTGTTCGCTTTTGGCGCTATTCACCTGGAACGATTTGCCACACAACATTCCAGGGTCTGGAAATATGTATTTATTATTATTCCTTTAGCCTTGGGAATTCTAATAATCCCTTTGTTATTACCTACCAGAAAGCCCGCAAAATTAGCCGCCTATTATGAAGCCAGGCACATGGACAAAACAGGATTTTTAAAGTGGGAAGATCTGAAAAATCATCCTTTGCCACAGGACTTTGCAGACATGCTTGGCTGGAAAGAAATGACCGAAAAAACAGCAAAAGCGTATCATTCGTTGAGTGCTGATGAAAAGAAACATACCATCATTTTTGCAGATAACTATGGCCAGGCAGGTGCCATTAATTATTATGGCAAAAGGTATGATCTCCCTACAGCATTCAGTGATAACGCGAGTTTTTTATATTGGATGCCTGATAGTTTACACATAGACAATATTATTTTAATAACCGATGATAAAGAGGAAATGCAACATCCATTTATAAAAGATTTTTCTTCGGCGGTAATAAGCGATTCGATTACTAACAAGTATGCACGGGAAAATGGTTCGCTCATTCTAATTCTGAAAGGCGCTAATGAAAAGATGAATCAAATGTTCATTGAGAAAATAAAACGGGACAAAGGAAAATTTAAATATTAGCTATTTCCCTTTGCTTCAATTATTGTTCCGTTATTGCCTGTTCGCATTTTTGTAATTGAAGAAGCTGAAGAAAGTATTTGGAAGCTGGCATAAAAAATTATTTCATATTTTTAGTTCCGGTTTTACTTTTAATAAGGAAGTACATTTCAAAATGTCGCACACTTTTCCTCTTTCCTGAAACGGAGAGAGGATTTAAGAGGTGAGGCAATAAAAAATGCGATATTTTGGAATGTACCGTGTGTCACGAACCTCGCAAGAGGATGCTGTATAACCGATGAAGGAAGCCCCTTCGGAACCGTTGTTCACCCAATGGTTTCAATCCGCCGTAAGATGCTGTGGTCAAAAGCTATGGTATTAAGCGTTACGGTTAAAAG
>DASSHD010000797.1:0-11774 GCA_035693085.1 Hanamia sp.
GATAATCGGGGGAAAGAACTGTAAATAGTAAATAAGAATTATGGTTATTTATCGGCTTACTGGTCAAAGCGAATTAACTAATAAACCGATTAACTAATAAACTAATTTAATTCCCAAAAACTGTTTTCAAAATATCTGTAACTCTATCTGCCGGATTTCTTCTGATACCTATTTCTTCCTGCGCTACATAATAGAACAATCCATCGAGCGCCTTACCTGTTACATAACTGTTGATATCGGTGTCAACAGGTTTTGATGAAAACCGGTTGTAGGCTGTAAAAACATCTTTCCAATATTTATTGGCATCCGTTTTTTTCAATGAAGCTTCTACTATTGGCATAAAAGCGGAGGTAAGTTGAGGTGTAGTGGTTTTTCTCAGATAACCTGTAGCTGCTGTATCTGAGCCGCGTAATATCTGCAATGCATCTGTTACCGTCATCTGTTTTATTGCAGAAAGAAATATCGGTGCGGCAGATTTGGATGCATCTTCAGCAGCCCTGTTCATGCTTAGTTCTGCATTATCCACCAATTTTCCCATTCCAAACATGCGCATTTTTTTCTCAATATCCTGTACCTGTTTCGGCAATAATATTTTTACAGCGGCATCTTTAAAAAAACCATCTGTTGCAGAAAGTTTGTCACCACTTTTTTGAGCGCCAAGAGAAAGCGCTTCTTTTAATCCTGAAACAATCTGGTCAGAAGATAAATTGGACCCTGAAGAATTTTTTGAAAATACTGAGGTGGCTTTTTTGAATAAACCTCCCAGTTTATCAGAAGAATCTTTTTGTGCAAAAAGAGAAAAAGAAAATAATATTAATATAGAAAATGGGATCAATTTTTTCATGGGGGATGTTTTAAATTTAATTTTCAAATGTAGATAGAATTGAGTAATAGTTCAAGAGCGATGGCAAAATGAATGTTTTTTAACATAAAATTTCCAACCGCAGGATCTGTTGATCTCCTAGATACTTCGTTTTATTTCACTGAATGCCCTCAGGTATTTATCAAGATAAAGTTCTTTCGTTTTGAATTTGTATTGCATGATGAATCGGGGATGTTCCAGGGCAATAATTTTTTTAAAGAATTTATGTTCTTCATTTATTTTTTTTAAAAACTTTTCATTCTTTCCTGTACCAAAACAAAAACAAAGATCAGTACTGATTCCAAAGCTTATTTGTTTCCGGATGTTTTCAATCATAAAATCATACACCGCTTCTGTAAGTTCTTTGCTGTCGTAATAATTGTAGTTTACTTCTTTTCCTTTTTCATTCGTAGCTGTGAATCCCAGCGGGAAAATAGATTGGATATAAAAATCCCTGTAAAATTTTTTGGTTCCACCATACGCATTGACTACTTCATACACAAAAGTCGCTGAAGGCTCATGTGTAGGTTTTCCTGAAAATTGCAATCCACATTCATTGATTAATCGTTTGGTGTCCGTAAAAGGAACTCCGGTAACGCCTGCGCCAAATCTCCCGGGATTTATCCCTAAAATAATATGCCTTTTATGATGATCGTTATAAAATTTTTTATAAAATTTAGAGGATATCAGCATGGCTTCCCTATTTTCTTTAAATGGATTCATGATGCTGACACCCTTTGGCAGCGGGTCATTGAAAGCCACATTTTTATTAAAGGCAATTATTTTTTCAGCAAAAGTTTTCATTCTGACGCGGTTAGTCAATCTTGCTTTCATCAGATAAATCCTTCCTGTTAAAAAACGTCATAAGAATTCCGAATAACAGGAAGATAAAGCCCGTATAAAAATTTAATTTGTATGCTAATTTTAAAGATAAAAAGCCCCCTATAAGAAGTATCAAAGAAATAATGATAAAAAAAATGCCAATTACAAATCCGAGATTACTTAATTTTTTATACATGAGTAATTCTGTTTAAAAGAAAATGAGGTTCAAAAGAATGGTAACTATTAATAAAATAATGCTTAAAGGAGCCACTCTAAGATACCATTTTTTCTGGTGATCAGAAGGTTTTTCAGTTAATGAATATACAAGTCCTTTCAATTCCGCTTCAGGTTTGGGTTTGGTAAAGAGACTTACAATTATGGTGGTACAAAAATTTACAATCCAGGAAACTGAAGCTACGATAAATGCCTGTCCCATTCCGCTGCTTATTGTATATAAAGGATAGATCCAGCCGCCTTTGCCTTCCGCCAACGTAAGGCCATGAGTAGCTGCTGCTGCAAGGGTTCCCGCAAGAAGGCCAAAAAAGGCACCATGTCCGGTGGTTCTTTTCCAAAACATTCCCAGCAAAAAAGTAGCGAACAAAGGCCCGTTGACAAAGCTGAAAACCAATTGCAGAAAGTCGTTGATATTATTAAAACCTGTGGCGATATAAGCAGTTACAACGGATAAAAGTATGCCAACTATAGTGACCATTTTTCCTACAATCAGGTAATGTCTGTCCGATTTATTTTTTATAAAATAAGATTGATAAATATCAAAAGTAAATACCGAATTGAAAGCAGTAACATTTCCTGCCATACCACTCATAAACGATGCAATCAATGCTGTAATACCAACGCCAAGAAGGCCTGTTGGGTAATAATGAGAGATGAGCGCGGGAAGCGTCATGGTGTAATCAAGCCCGCCATTGACATCTGTGGGAATACGAAAACCTTTTGAAGCTAAAGCAGGTTGCATCAAAGTAATGGCAATAACACCGGGCAATACAACAATGAGTGGCATCAGCATTTTAGGAATGGCGGCAATAATAGGTGTGCGGCGTGCGGCGTTCATATTCTTTGCCATCATAGCTCTTTGCACTACTAAAAAATCAGTGCACCAATATCCAAAGGACATCACAAATCCTAAACCAAATATTAATGACATAAAATTTATACCCATTGGGTTAGAATCAGCATGGCCCATATATTTCCATGCGTGTGTCATTTCGGGTTGCAAAAGAGTTTTAATGTTTGACCATCCACCCGCATCGTGTAAGGCTACAATTACTAATGGAGAAAGCCCGAGAACTATCAAAAAAAACTGGAGCACTTCATTATAAACAGCGCTGGTTAACCCGCCAAGGAAAGTATAAACCATAACAATACCTGCAGCCAGCCATATAGAAACATTAAAGTCCCAATGTAAAATAACTTCCAGCAGCTTTGCCAATGCATATAAAGAAATGCCTGAAGAAAAAATGGTCATTACTGCAAAAGATATTGCATTTAATCCTCTTGTTTTTTCATCAAAGCGAAGTTTTAAAAATTCAGGAACGCTCCTGGCACGGCTTCCATAATAGAAAGGCATCATAAAAACTCCCAAAAAGATCATAGCAAATATGGCGCCTACCCAATAAAAATGAACCGTCATGATTCCATACTTGGCTCCTGAAGCAACCATACCAATCACTTCCTGTGCTCCCAGGTTAGCTGAAATAAAAGCAAGGCTGGTAATCCATAATGGAATATTTCTGCCGCTGGTTAAAAAGTCATTGCTGGTTTTTATTTTCTTTTTAATAATAAACCCAACCCCAATAACAAAAAGAAAATAAACAATAATTATCAGGTAATCAGCAATGTGAAGACTCATATTAATCCTTATTAATTAAGCAGTAAAAATTAGTGCAATATAAAATTTATAAATTTATTTGTTGAAAATTAAACTCTTTTGCGAAAGATAGATTATATCATGATTGTTATACAATACTTTTGAAACAGTTGCAACCGATACTTTCAGTTCTTTTGAAAACTTTTCATATTTTTCCTCATGGCCAATTCAACTAATTTTTAAAAATTGTATTTATCGAAACCAGCTTTTTGTGAAAACGATTTTGTAAATAAAACTATACTTTCTTGTAAAACTGTTCAAAAAAAACCAACTTAGCAAAAAGAGTTTAATGAATGTCATCAAATTTTTCAAACACCAAAAAAGAATTATTATTGAATTTTGGCTAAATGAATGATAAAAATTATTATGGAAAACAAAATAAAAATAGCAAACGCACCTTGTTCATGGGGAGCATTGGAGTTTGATCTTGAAGGAAAATCTGCAGGCTACGAACAGGTATTAGACGAGATAGCTGAAACAGGTTACATAGGAACTGAATTGGGGGATTGGGGCTTTATGCCAACAGAACCAAAAGAATTACATGAAGAAATATCGAAAAGAAATCTCACTCTGCTGGGAGCCTTTGTACCGATTGCATTGTCAATAGAATCTGCTCATGACGAAGGAGTAGCAAAAGCATTAAAGGTTGCAGGTTTGATGCACGATGCAGGATATAAAAACTCTTTTATTGTATTGGCTGATGATAATGGTACCGTGGAATACAGAATAAAAAATGCCGGAAGAATAAATGGCCACGGAACGCTTATTGATTCGCAAATGAAAACCTTTGGTGAAGGTGCAGAAAAAGTGGCCAGGGCTGTGAAAGATAAATACGGAATGAGAACGGTGTTCCATCATCATTGTGCAGGCTACATTGAAACGCCGGAGGAGATCAATGCTTTTTTACAAATAACCGATCCGGGCTTAATAGGACTCTGCTTCGATACAGGCCACTACAAATTTGGAGGAGGCAAAGATGTTATAGGTATGTTGGAAAAACATTGGAGCCGTGTATGGCATGTGCATTTTAAAGATTTTTCTCCCGGGGTAGCAGCATCTTCCTCAAAGCATCATTGGGACTATTTTCAATCTGTCAGACATGGTGTTTTTTGCGAACTGGGTAAAGGCGATGTTGATTTTGAGACGGTCATTCAGTTCCTGAAAAATAAAAATTATGATGGATGGGTCGTAGTAGAACAGGATGTATTACCTGGAATGGGAAACCCTAAAAAGTGTGCTGAGAATAACAGGAAATATTTACAGGATAAGGGCTTATAATAAATCACTTTTTTTAAAAATTTAAATTTAAATCACATAAAATGAAGCAAGTAAAAATTGCATTGATAGGAATGGGTCGTATTGGGAAAATACATTTTAAGAATATTCAGCACCAATT
The DNA here is from genome assembly GCA_035693085.1 of Hanamia sp. Lineage (GTDB taxonomy): Bacteria > Bacteroidota > Bacteroidia > Chitinophagales > Chitinophagaceae > Ginsengibacter. The sequence goes on from DASSHD010000797.1 coordinate 4,969, forward strand.
GCCGGATGCAGAAATAGTGGCGGTTGCAGATCCTTATTATGATAAAACACTCAAAGAAAGATACAATGATGTCATTTTTTCCGAAAATCCGGATGATGTTATTGCATTACCCCAGGTAGATGCCATTTTAATTTGCACACCTACCAGTTCTCATGCAGCTTTAATAGAAAAAGGGATTCAAAATGGCAAACATATTTTTTGCGAAAAGCCAATGGATCTTTCTTTGGAAAGAACGGTGGCTTTGTCTGAAATGGCGAAAAAAGCCGGCGTGAAACTAATGCTTGGCTTTAACCGCAGGTTCGATCCTGATTTTATGGAAGCACATCAATCAGTTTGTGATGGGAAAATAGGAAATGTTCAGATCGTTAAGATTACCAGTCGCGATCCGGGCTTACCGCCGATTGATTACATCAAAAATTCCGGAGGTTTATTTATGGATATGGCGATACATGATTTTGATATGGCCAGGTATATTATGGGAAAGGAAGTAGTGGAGGTTTTTGCTAAAGGTTTGAATGTTGTAGATAAAGTGGTTGGTCAAGCAGGTGATATTGATACCGCATTAACCACTTTAATTTTTGAAGATGGCACCTATGCTGTTATTGATAATAGCAGAAAGGCAGCTTATGGCTATGATCAACGACTTGAAATCTTTGGAAGCGCGGGAATGATCAGGGTTGAAAATAATCTTCTGAGCCAAAACATTCTCTATAATGAAACAGGGGTTCATTACGCATTACCTATGAATTTTTTTCTGGACAGGTATGCCGGATCTTATTTAAATGAAATGAAATTATTTGTTGATGCTTTGTCAAATAACAAAGAAATGCCTGTTGGTGGTTCTGATGCCCTAAAGGCTACACAAATTGCTTATGCCGCAAAAAAATCTATGGAATCTGATCGCCCTGTAAAACTCTCAGAAGTTAAGACCATGGATTGATGTTTTCTATGACTTAGTCTGGACAGATATAAGCATCAAAATCCTGATTGGTAAATTAAATGATTATTAAATAACGTTGGAATTTTTAAACAGAAATGTTATGAAATTAAAAAGAGTGTTATTTGTTGCTTTACTGATGTTTTCTCTTATCTCGTTAAAAGCACAAATAATAAATGTTGCGACCTATAATATGCGTAATGACAACAATAGCGAAGATTCAACGCATGGCAATGGATGGAAACAACGGTTTCCTGTGATAGCTTCGCTGATTCAATTTCATGGCTTTGATATTTTCGGAACGCAGGAATTGTTGCATCATCAAATCCAGGACCTGCGCAAATTACTACCTGGATATTCATTTTATGGAATTGGCAGGGATGATGGGAAACAGGCTGGAGAATTTTCCGAAATTTTCTATAAAAAAGATAAGTTCCAGCTTCTTGGTCACGGTGACTTCTGGCTATCGCAAACTCCTGACAAACCTTCTCTCGGCTGGGATGCTACCTGCTGCAACCGAATTTGCTCATGGGTTTTATTAAAGGATAAAAAATCAGGAAAGAAATTTTATGTCTTTAATACGCATTACGATTATCAAAAAGACCTTGCCAGAAATGAAAGCAGTAAATTAATTTTAAAAGAAATAAAAAGAATTGCAGGCACACAGCCGGCAATTTTTATGGGTGACCTGAACGGAGGAAACGAAACTTCATGGTATAAATCAGTAGCCAATTCAGGTTTTTTAAAAGATACCTACAAAGAAGCAAAAAATCCTTACGCACTCAACGGGTCGTTTAATGGTTTTGGTTCAACCATAAAAAGTGATGAAATTATTGACCATATTTTTATCAGCAAACAATTTAGTGTACAGCAATGGGGAATACTTACTGATACGTATCATGGTAAATACCCATCTGATCATTTTCCTGTGATGGCGAAATTGAAGATGTAATTTTTTTTACTTTAGTTATCTCAATATAATTTTCAATAAAAAGAAAACTAACAATCAATCATGAATTTATCTTTCAAAAAAAGTTTTGCAAAATCATTATTGTATCTCTTTTTTTCTCTCAGCCTTCTTCCAATAAATGCATTTGCACAACAAAAAAATTATACGGTTGCAGATGCTCATGCACATAACGACTACATGCATCCTGTTCCGTTTTACACAGCCTGGAATGCAGGCTTTGGATCTATTGAAGCCGATGTGTTCCCGGTAAATGGAGAATTACTTGTTGCGCATGACAGTAGTGCTCTTCAATCACAGCGCACATTAGAGCGCCTATATATTGATCCTCTTTTAAAAGAATTGGGAAAAAATGGTAACCGGAAAGTGAATCTGCTCATTGATATAAAAGAAAATTACAAGGCAAGTTTGCAACTTCTCATAAAAGAATTAAAACCATTGAAAAAATATCTGTTTACTGATAAGGATAAGACTAAACCGGTAACTATTCTTATTAGCGGAGAAAGACCATCTCCCGGTGAATACAAAAATTATCCCGGCTATATCTTTTTTGATGATGATCTTAAATTGTTTCATACGCCACAGGAATGGAAAAGAGTAGGACTGGTAAGCCTTTCGTTTGAAAGATATTCTTCATGGAATGGGGAAGACGCTATTTCTGAAAAAGATAAAAATCTGCTTATTCATGTTATTGATAGTGTGCATCAGGCTGGGAAACCAATACGTTTTTGGGCAGCGCCCGATAATGAAAACTCATGGAACCTGCAGATGAAACTTGGTGTTGATTTAATCGGAACAGATAAAATTCCTGAACTTTCTGAATTTCTTAAAAAGAAATAAATGACCCGGAAAGATAAATGAAGAGAATTGACAGATCAAATTTTGCCATCTTCTAAATATTTTTGAAAGCTATCTAACAAATCAGGCTTCACAAACTTGCCATATCAATAACAAATCTATATTTCACATCTCCTTTTAACATGCGCTCGTATGCTTCATTTATCTGGCTCATTTTTATTACTTCCACTTCGCTTACTATATTGTGCTTAGCACAGTAATCAAGCATCTCCTGCGTTTCAGGAAGGCCACCAATAAGTGATCCCGCAAAAGTTCTTCTTCCAAAAATTAAATTAAATGCGGGTATTTGAGCAGGCTTTGTCGGTGCGCCCACACAAACCATCACTCCATTTGTTTTCAGCATTCCGAGATATAAATTATAATCGTGGTCTGCAGATACCGTATCCAAAATAAAATCAAAATAATTTGTTACGCTTTTCAACCGGGCTTTATCACTTGTCAATATAAATTTATGAGCGCCTAATTTTTTTGCATCCGCTTCTTTTGAAGGAGAATGGCTAAGCATAGTAACTTCTGCCCCCATCGAAGCGGCCAATTTTACGCCCATGTGTCCGAGGCCACCGAGGCCTACTACTCCAACCTTGTCTCCTTTGCCTACCTTCCAATGACGTAATGGAGAATAAGTGGTAATACCTGCACAAAGCAATGGCGCTATGCCTTCCAACGGTTGCTTATCAGAAATGTGCAATACGAAATCTTCATGCGCTAATATTTGTTTACTATATCCGCCATAAGTAATTCCACTTCCATCGCGTTCTTTTCCGTTATATGTGCCTACCATTCCAACAGTACAATATTGCTCAAGACCCTCTTTGCAATTATCACATTCTCTGCAGCTATCTACCATACAGCCAATACCAGCTAAATCGCCCACTTTAAATTTTGTTACATGATTACCAACCGCAGTAACGCGGCCAACTATTTCATGGCCTGGGACGACCGGGTAAATCGTACCGCCCCATTCATTCCTTACAGTATGTAAATCACTGTGGCAAACACCGCAATATAAAATTTCTACCTGTACATCATGGGGTTTCGGAGATCTTCTTTCTAAGGTCCAGGCCCCCAGGGGAGTTGTTGCGCTTTGAGCTGCATAAGCTTTCGTTGTACTCATATTCTTTTATTTTAGGAAACAAAATTAAGCGATTATATGTTGGCCTATCGCTAAAAAGAAAAAGACAATTATTTTTTTATACTTAAAGCTATCCTCCTAAGCTAATTTGACAGAAATTTTATGATTAAAAATAAATTGAATGGAATTATAGTTTCCTTTTATTTTATTTCACTTAAATGATTTTTGAAGAATGTTTGTTGCTCTTTTACATTTACAGCAAGTTCATCTAATTTCTCTTGTATTCCTCCGGTATTTAAAGTTAAAGTGGCTTTAGACAGGTTTACTTCCTTCAATTTTTGATTGGCATTTACAATCTTTTTAGAAATTTTATCAAACATTCGTTGTACTTCATCGTTTGTTTTTGCAGGTAGAAATTGATTATTCCTGTAATTAATATAATCGTTTAAAATATCAATTCCTTTGTTATAATCTGCAATAGCAGAATGATATAGTGCCATATCCCTATCCTGGTAAATCAATTCGATCTCCAATTTTATCCGTTTTATTTTTGTATCAATCCTTGAAGCAGGCCAATCAAAATTCCCAATCCTGGATAAAGCTGATAAATATCTTGAGAGTGAATCTGATTTATTATAGGCTCTGATAGAATCCATATAATTAAAATAGGAATTGCTTTTATTTGCTTGTTTACTGCCTCTGTAAAACTCTTTGTAAGAAACCGGATAATTTAAAAATTGGAACAACGGATCAAAAGGAAGGTGGGTATAAATAAAATTGGAAGGAGATACTTGAAAAAAATTAGTTTGAATCTGGTTCACAAAAAAGCCACGACTAATGAACCCGGCGTCCCATGTAGGATCATATAAAAACCATTGACTATTAATAAATGCAGCACACCAAACGTGTGGAGACCTGTCTATCGAACCGTTTTGCCTGCTATATCCTTCTATTGTATAAGAATTGATCCCGGCCTTAATGCATATATCAGTAAAAATCGCTGCAAAGTTTTCACAAACACCTCTTCTTCTTTTAAGGGCATAAGTCACTCTTTCCTCATTGTCTTCATCCAGAATTACTCTGTGAATACTATCCTTATCATATTTTATATTGTTGGTAACCCATGTATAAATTGCCCTGACTCTTTTACCGTCAGTATCAAAATGTGCTTTTATATAATCAGCAATATCCTTTGTGGTATTGGTTTGCGAAGCAGGAATAGCAAGTGCAATCCTGTCTGTATAGTTGTATCCATTGTCCTGAGCCCTTAAAGGATGAATGCAACAAAAGGAAAATAATAAAATGACCATCCATCTCATATCCTAAAGTTAGAATATCATTTGAACATGAAATTGTAAAATATGGTGCGATTACTTAAAAAATAAGGTTGTAAAAATTGAATAGAATTCTACAATATTTGCCCGCCTACCGGATAAGTAGGTTTACTGAAAAGAGTGAAGGGCCAAAAAGATCTTATGAGTAGTTATTAAAAAAAATAAAACTTTTCACTTTAATGTTGATCACTCTCACTTTTTTTTGCATTGAAATAATCATAAACGATAGTTGCTTTCGATTTTCCAATACTTTCTTCCAGAGATTCAATTGGCAGATCTTTAATTTTTTTCACTGACCTGAATTTTTTCAATAAAATATCTGTGGTGGTTTTCCCTATTCCTTTTATATTTTCTAACTCATTTACGAATGTGCCACGGCTTCTTTGATTGCGGTGAAAAGTGATACCAAAACGATGAACTTCGTCCCTTACTCTTCTTATTAATTTCAGGCTTTCACTGTCCCACGGAAGTTTGATGGATTGCTGATCTCCCGGGAAAAATATTTCTTCTTCATTTTTTGCAAGTCCCACTACTGTTGTTTTTCCTATCATTCCTATTTCCTCAAGCCCTTCTACCGCGGCATTTAATTGCCCCTTACCGCCATCAATAATTATTAATTGAGGTAATGGAATTTCTTCTTTCAAAAGCCGTTTATATCTCCTGATAACCACCTCTTTCATACTTGCAAAATCATTGATACCTGTGACTGTTTTTATATTAAATTTCCGGTACTCATTTTTATCAGGAGAGCCGTTTTTAAAATACACCATCGCCGCTACCGGAAAGCTTCCCTGGAAATTGGAGTTATCAAAACATTCAATGTGTAGCGGAAGAGAAGGCAGGTGAAGGTCCTTTTGTAATTGGGTTAAAACATCTTTCTTTTCTTTTTCTGATTTTCCTTCCAAATGAAGAATTTTTTTTCGTTTCATTTCTTCTTTAAAATAATTCACATTCTTTTCGGAAAGCTCTAATAATTTCTTTTTATCTCCGCCTTTCGGAATTGTATAAATAATATTTTCATTCCGGTCTTCGATCGAAAAAGGAATAATGATTTCATTGGCCTCACTATTGAATTTTTTTCTCAGATCAGTAATCGCGAGTCCCAAAATTTCCGCATTACTTTCATCAAGTTTTGGTTCCAAAGTGATCGTGTGTGTTTGTATGATGGTTCCATGCTGTACCATCAGATAATTTATGTAAGCAGTATCTTTTTCCCGGAAAAGTGAAAACACATCAAGGTTGGCTAATGATTTACTTACCACCACAGACTTTGCCTGGTAGTTTTCAAGCCCTTCCAATTTCTTTTTTATTATGGCCGCTTTTTCAAATTGTAATTGCTCTGAATAATATTTCATTTCTTCCTTGTAACGTTGTATTACAGGGCTTAAGTTTCCCTTTATCATCTGTCTTATTTGTTGCAAACCTTCATCATAATCTTCTTTAGTTTGTAATCCTTCACAGGGGCCTTTGCAATTTCCCAGGTGATATTCAAGACACACTTTGAATTTTTTTTTCAAAATATTTTCTTCGGTAAGATTTAATTTACAGGTGCGTAAGGGGATAAATTCTTTTATAAAATTCAATAATTCACGTACTCTCCCTACAGAGGTAAACGGGCCTAAGTATTCAGAACCATCA
>DASSHD010000798.1:0-3036 GCA_035693085.1 Hanamia sp.
CTCAGGGAAACAAGTTCCTGTAAATTTAGTAATTACAAAACTGAGAACTAAAGAAGACCTTGCAAAAAAAATTGCAGAACACTTTGAAGTTGATTCCCTCACGGTAATTAATTTCCTGAATAATTCAGATTCGCTACGGCAATTTGATGTGGACTCTAATACTGTGATGACCGATGTTATTCCCAATACTTATACTTATGTTTGGAATACACCCGTTAAAAAAATCTTTTCAAAATTATATGAAGAAGAGCAAAAGTTCTGGAATAAAGAGAGACTGGGAAAAGCTCAAAAACTCCAACTCACACCCAAACAGATTTATACTCTTGCTTCTATTGTAGAAGAAGAAACTAACAAGCAGGATGATAAAGGAAAAATAGCAAGTGTTTATATCAACAGATTGAGAAAGGGAATGAAACTCGCTGCAGATCCTACTGTAAAATTTGCCCTGAAAGATTTTTCTTTAAAAAGAATTTATCATAAACATCTTGAAACAGTTTCTCCATACAATACTTATTTGAATATAGGACTACCTCCGGGACCCATTTGCACACCATCTATAAAGACAATTGACGCAGTTTTAGATTCGCCTCAAACAGATTATTTATTTTTTGTAGCACGTTCAGATTTTTCAGGATATTCTAATTTTGCTTCTACCTATCAAGAGCATCAAATTAATGCAAAAGCCTATCAACAGGCATTAGACAGTTTAATAAAATCAAAAAAACAAGATCAATAATTATAGGCTATTTTAGATTTTTAAAATTAACATAATAGTATTTTATTTTTTAGAAAAAAATTGAAAAAAAGGCCACATATCTATTTGATCGTTCATCCGATAAAATACCTCATCAGAAAGAGTAAGAAATGGTCTCCTCCCGGTTTCCAGGGAATGAAGTTGTATGCAGTTATGAAAAACATATTCAAGGATTTTTATTTGCCTGATTTTACCGAAAAGGTTTCTGCAATTTCCTATAATTTCATCATGTCGGTTCCTACTTCATGTTTGTTTCTTTTCACATTGATTCCTAATTTACCATTCATTTCAAAAAGGAGTCTGAAAATTCAATTGCATGGGCTTATCCACGATATCATTCCTTCGAAAACATACAATACCGGTTTGATACAATTTGTAGATAGTTTTATTAACGGATCTAAAATAGGAATGATATCTTTTACTTTTATCTTATCACTTTTTTTTGCTTCCGGAGCAGTTATGGGACTAATGCGTTCTTTCAATAAAGATCATATTGGTTTTGAAAAAATGAAAGGATTAAAAACCAGGTTAGAAGCTATTAAACTGACCCTGATGCTTTTTGGATTATTATTAGCTTGCCTGATTTTATTACTTCTGCAAAGAAATATATTGAATTGGCTTGGAGTAAAAGATGTACATTTAAGAAACCTGATCCTTTATGGAAAATGGATATTCATTGTCGGATTAATTTTCTTTTCTTATGCCTTTATTTACAGATATGCGCCATCCACTACTACAAGATGGCACTTCGTTTCACCGGGAGCTGTTATTGCTACTTTTTTAACCATTCTTGTCACTCTTGGTTTCACAGCTTTCGTAAATAATTTTGGCAGGTATAATTTACTTTATGGTTCTATTGGTACTATAATGGTAATCATGATTATGATATTTCTGAATTCTTTGGTTGTGATGATCGGTTTTGAATTTAATCTTAGCATTAACACTTTGAAAACTATTGCAGAAGGCAAGACAAAAACCAGTCCCTAGTTCGAAGTTTTTAGTGAGGTTTGTAAAAATTCGTAAAGTCTGCCTACGGTTATGTCTGGGAGCAAATAAATCAAAGAATTGAAAATACCCTGTTAACTTTTACAAATCGTGGAATGAAATATGAATTCATCCCGGATACTATTACTCCCCTGCTTTCTGAAGCATGAATAAACTGCAGATTGCCATTTTTATTTTCAGTTATAATTCCTAAGTGACCTACTACACCACTTTTTTCATTATGTCCTGTAAATAATATAATGTCTCCCGGTTTGCTGTCTTCTATCGGTACTTCGTCTCCTGCATTTGTAAAATCTACAGAGGTACGTGGCACTGATATTTTAAAATGATTAAAAACATAATTGACAAATCCCGAACAATCGAATCCTTTTTCTTTAACAGAAGAACCATAAGTATATTTAGTTCCGATAAGTGTTTCTGAGAAGGCTACTACATCATCAGCGGAAATATTCCTTGTATCTATTTTATATACCGGAGCTTTATTTTTAATAACAATAGTACTTCGTATATCTATACTGTTAGATATCTCCGGGCTACTTGTTTTGCGTGTGACGCTACAACCTGTAAGAATTAAAATGGAAATAATGCCTGAAAAAAATAAAATAGTTTTCATGAAGGTATTTGAGAATGGATGATGTTACCGTTTAGAAACAAAACGATAAATTTCAGAAAACAAATATCTATAAAATTTTACAGGATTCTCAATAACTTAGACAGATACAGTTTTTGCGCTTTGCTCATTCTAAAGTAATTTTGCAGCGTTTATTCAAACAATTTTATAAATAAAATTTATATTCAATATGCAATATGATGTAATAGTTTTAGGCAGTGGCCCGGGTGGTTATCCTGCGGCAATCAGGGCTTCTCAATTAGGGAAAAAAGTAGCAATCGTGGAACGTGAAAACCTGGGTGGCATTTGCCTCAATTGGGGTTGTATTCCTACCAAAGCACTATTAAAAAGCGCACAGGTAATGGAATATGCCAAACACTCAGCAGATTATGGTATTGAAGTGAATGATCCTAAACCTAACTTCGGAAATGTAATTAAACGTAGTCGTGGTGTGGCGGATAAAATGAATAAAGGTGTTGCTTTTTTGATGAAGAAAAACAAAATAGATGTAGTATTGGGAAATGGTAAATTAATTTCTCCTACCAAACTGGAAGTAACTGCTGCAGATGGGAAAAAACAAACATTAGAAGCAAAAAATATAATTATTGCAACTGGTGCAAGAGCAAGAGAATTACCTGCATTGAAGTTGGATGGTAAAAAAATAATT
>DASSHD010000799.1:0-2788 GCA_035693085.1 Hanamia sp.
AGCACAAAATATTTGTCCAGGGAGTAATCTGGAACATTTACAGCTTTGATCAATGGGGTGTTGAATTAGGAAAAGTACTGGCAAAAAAAATATTACCAGAGTTGGAGAATAATGAAAAAGTTACATCTCACGATTCGTCCACAAACGGCTTGATAAATGCATACAAGAAATTACATGGAGACAAATAATTTTTCACATAATATTTTTACTATTTTGTTGAAGTAAATATTTATAAATTCTTAAAAGTCAAATTTATGTTAGAAGAATTATTCAATCTTGTAAAAAGTGTTGCCGGGGATAGTGTGATTAACAATGCTGATGTCCCTAATGAAAAAAATAATGAGGTGGTAGCAGAAGCTACTAATACAGTGGCCTCCGGACTACGCAATATAGTGGCTGGTGGCGGGTTACAAAACCTGGTATCCCTCTTGAAAGGAAGTAATAATAACCAGGCTAATAGTAGTAATAATGGGTTAATGAGTAATCCAATAGTAAACATGATGGTAGGTCATTTGGCAGGCAAACTAATGAGCAAGTATAACCTTGGGAGCACACAGGCTAATAGTGTTTCAAGCAGCCTGATTCCTAATATTATCGGTAGCCTGGTTCATAAAACCAATGATCCCAATAATAGTACTTTTTCATTAGAGAATCTTTTAAACTCCATTACAGGTGGGAAAGCCGCGGAAGTGGCGTCACAACATGCAGCACCAGGTGGAGGTGGGTTAAGTGATTTATTAGGAAGCATTGCCGGTGGTTCGGATGGAGGTGGGTTAATGGATATAGTTTCTAAACTGGCAGGAGGCGCACTGGAACAACAGCAAAAAAATGAAGGAGGCGGGCTTATGGATTTGATAAAAGGATTTATAAAATAACAGGCAAGAGATGTAACTTTAATAAGAATTGATTCCAAAATCAACTTCAGAGCTAAGGAAAGTAGCGGCTACCAGAAATGGCAATCCCTTTGGATTAGTGTATGTGTTAATTACCATTGAGTGGATTTGTTTAGCAACTACAAAACTGAAGTGATAAAATATATCAAGGAAAATAAAATGGAGCAATTAAAATTTAGCTCCCGGTTTGAAAGATTGAGGCAGGAAATAGCCTAAAGAGATACACTCATAAGGCCTGGCAAATTTCTGTCAGGCTTTTTTAATGTGTGACTCGTCCTAAAAAAAGTTTACATCTCCACCGCCCACATAAAGCACGGCAAAACGACAATTTGGAATGCACCCTTTCGATATTTTATTGCCAAAAGTTTTAGTTATTTACATAACTTTACACACCAACAGTTCTTTCACTTTCCACGAAATGTTTGCAAATTAGTTTGAGCAAATCATTGGGCTGTCTTTTGTTTGCAAATTGTTTGCAAATTTGAAAAAAGCTCAATTTTTTAAACAGGATAAAAAAGAAAAGAGATTGACTTGTTTTACCAAATCAATCTCTTTTCAACAAATTGGAAATCAGTTACTTTAATGATTCAAAAAAAATAACGAGTCTGCATTAGCGCGTCTTAATTTTTTTGAGCCAGCTAGTGACCCCGTTAGGACAGTTTTCAAACCAATTATTACAGAGAATGAAGAAAATGTATGAATTGAAAGCGGTTATACCGGTTAATCTATTGGAACCGGCGAAATTACCAAAGAAGCTGAAAGTGGCTTAGGTGCTGTACTTATATTCCCCCGACGGTTTCAAACCTTCCCTCTTCACTTCTCTTGGAAATGCAGTAATGAAGGAAAACTAATTAAGAAGCTGTTCCTTCACAGAATTTACACACAGTCCGGTGTAACTGCAAAACTCATCAATTGTTACCAACTGATGGTTCTCTTTAGAAAACTTTACTTTTATTTTCTTAATTATATCCCTACCCCAACGTTCACTTTTTCCAGTAATTATCTGAACGTCTTTTGGGTAAATACAAATTCTATCCATAGAATGTTGGTTTAATACATTATCTATACTTGAGCCATACTTAAGCTATTAAGAAGGCATACACAAATTTACTAAAATTATTTCGTGGAATATTCAGTAAAAGATGGAAATATCGGCAAGAAAAGTTGATACCGGAAGTCGATGTTTGGTAGTAGTAATTTGTATGGATATTTTTATAATGAGGACAGTAATTAAAATTATTTTAGGTCCGATAATAACCCAATAAATTCTATAAAATGGCTAAGCTAAAAGGTATTTTAAAGATAGAAGGAACCTTACAGGATATGACCTTCTATAAAACACAAGATGGACATTTGGTGAAAACGAAAAGTGGCGTAAGCGCTGACCGTATTGCAAACGATCCTGCGTTTGCACGTACAAGGGAAAATGGAACTGAATTTGCCAACGCTGCCAGCGCAGGGAAGGTTTTACGTGATTCTGTACGCAATATGGTTAACACTGCTGCTGATAACCGTGTTACTTCGAGGTTAACACAAATAATGTCCCGCATTAAAAATCTTGATACTACCAGTGCAAGGGGCGACAGAACTGTGGCCATCGGAATTGCTACGCCTGAGGGAAAGGTGTTATTAAAGAATTTCAATTTTAATGATAAAGCTATTCTTGGGGCTGTTTTGTATAAGCCCTATGCTGTTGATTCCGCTACTGGCGTGGTAAGTATCATTGACCTGGTACCTATCAATGAAATTGCAGCTCCGGCAGGAAGCACTCATTTTAGTATGAAAAGTGCTTTTGCCATCGTTGATTTTGCAGCCGGAACCAGTGATGTAAGTTACAGTAATGTTGAAAATCTGCCTATTGATGGTGCTTCAACATCAATTACCTTAACTCCTGC
>DASSHD010000800.1:0-6835 GCA_035693085.1 Hanamia sp.
ATTCCGTCTTCCAGCAAAACAATAGGATATTGACGTACCCAGTCTTTCCATAAACTGATCATTTGTTCAGAAGTCATCACTTCTTTGGTTGATTTAAAAAAGCGGTACTTACCATCCTCCCACATTTCACTTGAGGCGGGATCAAGGCAAATAGAAATATCCACGCCAGGTTTGTATCCCGCTTTTACTATAGCTTCCAGGATTACCTCTACAGCTTCTTCATTAGATTTTAGGTTAGGCGCAAAACCGCCTTCATCGCCCATTCCGGTAAAATATCCTCTTGTAGTTAAGACACTTTTTAATGCATGAAAAGTTTCTTCACCCATACGAATGGATTCTTTAAAAGACAAAGCGTGATGCGGTGCAATCATAAATTCCTGGAAGTCCACATTATTATCTGCATGTCTTCCACCATTGATCACGTTCATACAAGGAACAGGCATGATGTAACTGTCGCTTTGATGAAGATATCTATATAAAGGAATATTTTTTGAGGCAGCATTTGCTTTGGCAAAAGCCATAGAAACCGCAAGAATCGCATTGGCGCCAAGATTCGATTTATAAGGAGTTCCATCAAGTTCAATAAGTGCATTATCCAGTTCTTCCTGAGTCTGAAACTCCTGGTTTATAAAATGGCTAATAATGCTATTGACATTTTTTACGGCTTTCTCCACGCCTTTCCCGTTATAGCGCTTAGGATCATTATCACGCAATTCCACGGCTTCTTTCTCACCGGTACTTGCGCCTGAGGGAGTAATCGCTTTGCCTGTAACAGATTCTCCTAAAGTTACTTCCGCTTCTACTGTTGGGTTACCTCTTGAGTCGAGGACTTCACGTGCATGAATTCTTGAAATTTTCATTTTATTTTGTTTGTTTTATTATTCATTATCCGCTAAAGGAAATATTTTTATTATTTTTTGATTTATATAAAAGTATCAAAAAAATGATAACAGCGATTGCCTGCATACCCATCGAGAAAATAATCAGCAAGGGAATAGAAAAATCATACAAGTAACCTAATGCAACACTGCCCAGAAACCAGAAAATACCAAATCCTGCATTAAATACGCCAAAAGCAGTTCCTCTTTTATAAGCCGGAATTAATTCTGCAACTGCAGCTTTTAAAACGGATTCCTGTGCGCCCATGCCAATACCCCAAACAATCATGCCGAATATTGCCCACGTAAATCCACCCAGGAAAACCATCGGTGCGAAAAATAAAGAAATAACTGTTATATAAATCATGGTTTTCATTCCCCATTTATCAAATATTTTTCCTGACAATAATGCGGCAATTCCTTCGGCAGCCATGGCCACAGAATACAAAACCGGGATGGAAGCATCACTCATTAAATTCATTTTTTTAAAATGAAAAGCAATCAAAGGAAAATCCACATATCCCGCCGCAATAAAGATCACCGCTAATAAATAGAGCCAAAAAAGTTAGGAAATCCCTTTGTCTCAATTACGGCCTTTTCTATCTCTAAATCTTCTGGCTTCGGATATTGCGTCTTTGCAAATAGAAGTATTATCAACGCGATTATTCCCGGAATAAACAATATTAAAAATGCTTCATGATAAGATTGGTTCTTATAAAATAAAACCGCGCTTACCAACAAAGGGCCTATCGTAGCGCCAGCCTGATCCATTGCTTCGTGCAATCCAAAGCCCCAGCCACGACCCATTTCTTTTGCTCCATAAGATAACATCGCGTCTCTTGGCGGAGTTCTGATTCCTTTACCAATTCTTTCCGTAATCATCAATAAAACTGCCAGTTGCCAATAACCTGCAAAAGCCAATAAAGGGCCTGAAAAAAGATTAAACAAATAGCCGATGATTGTAATTGTCCAATACTTTTTTGTTCTATCACTAAGATATCCTGACACAATTCTTACTCCATATCCTGCCAGTTCTCCAAAGCCTGCAACCCAGCCAACTGTAGCACCGGAAACTCCAAGAATGTTAAGGTAAGGCCCGCTGATGCTTCTTGCCGCTTCATAGGTCATGTCGGAAAAAAGACTGACACAACCCAGAAGCACAACAAACCTGATGGCTTTACTTGTTGTTTTATTTGCAGACATTAGTACCCGATTATTTGATTTTTCTACAAAACAACTTTCTACACAGGGCCATTATTTTTTATGTCCCGACTTATAGTAAAGCACTTCAGCTTTTTCGATGGTGATTAAACCACCGCATTTAGCCTCTTGCATCATGTCGCTTACGATACCAACAAAATCATTGATCCTTGCTTCGAGATCTACAATCTCAACTATTATTGGCATATCTACAGAAATATCAATCAACTTAGCTGTGTGTATCATTGATGAAGCGCCATAGGCCATAATACCTTTAATAACGGTAGCTCCGGCAAGTCCATTTTTTTTGGCAGCAAATACTATAACTTCATAGAGAGGCTGATGTTTTATCTGATCTGTAGAACCAATAAAAATGCGAAGTAATTTTGAGTCACGGCTTAGTTCCATAATTAAAAAATTAACCTGGTGAATAATATTCCGAGATACACGGCAACAAAACCAATCGCAAGACTTAATACGACATAAAGCGCGGTATTAAAAAATTCGCCATCCTGCAATAGTTTTATATTTTCAAAAGCAAATGATGAAAAAGTAGTGAAACCGCCACAGAAGCCGGTAGCAATCAATATTCTGACTTCGGCTGATATTTTGCTTTTTTCCGCAAGCGCATAAATAATTCCGATAATAAACGAGCCAACAATATTGACACTTAGAGTGCCAAATGGAATGTAAGAAGGGAAATTTTTCTGAACGAATTCCTGGGAAAGATAACGGGCAGCCCCACCTATGGAACTACCGATAATTACATAAATCAAATACCTGTACATAGAAGATGTTTTACTATTAAACAGGAGTTATTATTCCATGTATTGCGGACGGTTTGGTTAAGGAAAACCCCATTTCCTTTTTGACGAAGTTAGGATGTTTTATTAAAAATTTTTCTTTTTATTATCGCGTTATCGCGAAGCAAATGAATTAATTTCAAATTTATGATAAGTTTCCTGCGTTGTGCCTGTCCGCCTTAGGAGGAGCAATCTGTCGAATTGAAAGTGCATGAAAAACTTTTGGAAAGTTTAGTTAAAGTTATTTTGAATTCAAAGAATTCCACAACCTCCCAAAAGTTAAAGATCATTTATCCCGGTATAATCCTGCCTTCTTCAAAATTTCAGTAATATTTTTATAAGAATTATTTAGAAAAGAAGGAAGTTCTTTTATAGTTACCCATTTTATTAATTCAATATTTTCCTCCACTTGCGGAACTAAAGGTTCATCGTTGCTTGCTTTCATCGCAAACCAATGAGTTTCTTTAGCGACATCTTCATGTAGATATTGATCAAAATATTCATGTTGGGTAGTGCCGGTAAACCCTGTTATTTTAATATTTTTCAAGCCTGTTTCTTCTTTCACTTCGCGTAATGCGCAATGCTCAAAACTTTCTCCCGCTTCAACATGGCCTTTGGGCATGTCCCATTTTGAATAACGGTAGATTAAGAGTAACTCACTCTTTTCATTTACAACAATGCCACCTGCGGCTAATACTTTTTTCATTTTATAAAATTCATTTTATCCGGTATTGCGAGGCGTATGAACAAACTTCAAATTATAATTGGTTTCCAGCGCCAGGACAATCTGTTGAATTGAAAATTCAAAATTAATCTGAAAAACAATATAACTGCTATTGTCTCACTTTCCTTAAAAACTTTTTGTCTTTATTTGCGCAACTTTCTATAAATCCACCTCACTATTGTCTCATGCAAGTTGATTCATTTTTTTTGACGCGATGGAATTGATGTGTTGAAAGGAGCCAATAATTTTTTTTGTTTTAATCAATCCTTCTGCAAACGAACCTGTCCGCCTCATGCTAAGCAATCTCATCATTCAAAAGATTTCATCGTCGCATTTATCATTTTACCATCCTTATGATTGATTCATGCGCCTCGCAATGACGTGCACGATGATATCAGTAAACAAAGAAATAAACTGTTTTTCTATTTTTATTGTTGTGTAACTGTGAATGATAAACGAAAACAGTATTGGGTTGAAGCACAAGCATGGCTACCTCACCATTCTTTGCTACAAAGCTTGCGCTAAGATGGGGCTGTGTATCAGGCAAATTTATTCAGAAGTATGCTTTTGATTTATAAGTCTGTTTAAACGTTGCCAATAACATCCAATTTGTGTTTTGCAATAACGATTGCCATTTCATTAATTATTTGCTTTCCAATTTTTTGCTGTTCAAAAACACTTAGATTTCGTACGTCATTAAATTGGCGTTGGTGAACAATTTCTTTTTGAAAATATTTGTATTTCCATGTAATGGTTAGATGTCCTGTACCATACTGAAAATTTATTAGTTGATTTTCTCCCGCTTTATATAAATTAAATTCTCTTTTATCATATACAGTTACAGTTCCTTCTCCATTAAATGCGGCATCATTTATCATATTTGCAATAATTTCAAATTTCTTACTTAAGGATTGTGCATGTAAATCATAATTATCTTTGTTGAATGCATTAAAGAAACGTATCAGAAAAAAAAATACAATACCGATTACTATAGCCCAAATCATAATTAACTAATTTTTAGATTCCATTTCAAATCATTTATTGAAAGTTTTTGGTTGACTTTTCACTAATAATCAATTTCACTTTCTAAGAGAATATCGGTTGCAAAAAGATTTATCTTGATTTATAAAAACTATAAACCAAGATCTGCACGAAATTTATCTAAGCCCGACTCTTTATTAAAAATTTTGCTTGCAGTTTGTCTGGCCAATGATTCGTTCAATTTATCATTGGTTCTTTTAAAAATTTCTGCTTTTAAATCAAAAACATCTGACGCCCAAATGGTGTCTTCTTTTCCTTTTGCTATTTCAATTAGTTGCAAAAAATTTTCACATTCTTCTAATGCTAATTTAAATTGATTTAACTCAAGCCTTGCATTAATTCTCGGTTTAAGAAAACAACCAATAAGGACATCCATGTCAATAGGAACAGATGTTTTAATACTATCTTGAAATGTTTTTTGTAAAACTCGGTCTGTGCAATAAATTACTAATTGAAATTGTTGTAGCTCGAAATAGCATTCAGTTTTAAATTTATAATAAGTAGAATAAAAGGAAAACATCTTATCGGTGTTCTGTATCTCCAATATGTGGTCAATTATAAAAAGTGCTTTTCTTGGATTTTTCTGTTTACAAAGCGCATCTTCTGCACAGTCGTAATAATAATTAAAAGGGTCTTTATGTACAATATGACTTTCAACAAAGTCGTATATCCTGTCTGAATCCTTTAAAATTCCATATAATTCTTTCATGGTATTTAGATTATTGCTCTCCAAACTCTTAAGATATTCTTCATGACTCAGAAAGTCATGTCGATAATTCTCGGTATACAAGTAATCAATAACCAGGTCAACAATTTCATTTTTTTGCATAAAAGTAATTTTTGGCAAGGTAAAAATAAAACGGGTTCATTCTTATTAAGCTGATGCATTTCTATTATTCTTTCCGTTTTAAAAAGATAATAGGATTAATTGCGAAAACTCAACGTGCTTGCATTTAAGGCTTTGCTTGGGATGGCATTATATACATTTCTTTCCGGAACCAAAGCTGATTGAAAAACAAAAGCCGAAGGTAAATACAAAAAACCGGTATTTGTTTGTTTGCTGGAACTACTGCTGATCTCAAACAACAGCCGATTCCTATTCCTTCAGCCAGATTCCAGTCCGATTGCATTTGTCTTTTCAACCCACTCTTTTACACTTAGTTTGTAGCTATTCAAACCTGCCTGACTTTTAATTGTGGCGAATTCGCCATAATTAAAACTGGGATTGTAAACCGATTCCCAAATTCCTAAATATTCAACTGTATTTCGGTTGCGAAGCCAATCGGAAATAAAAAAATCTCCGTCTTTTGCTTTCAGCATATCGGTTAATGAGATATATTCTTGTTCGTTGTCAAGAATTATTCCATAAGTTTTTTGTTTTTTTGGAAAGAATAAAATCCATAATGCATATAAAATCTTTAAAACACTCTGCCTGGGATGTATTACTTATTTATTGTTTCAATTGTTTGTTTTGCAAAACGCATTATAGCTATATCATCCATCATAAAAGTAAGTGTAGTATCATTCACCGAATACCGGTTTACTTTTTTTAGCATACTTAAAAAAGTTTCTTCTCCTCCGCCTTCACAATAAACCATTGTTTTTAAAGCATCGGAAAATTGTATTTTATTTCCATCAATGGTAAATTTAGAACTGAAACCATTACATGAAGTATTTCCCATCATTTCTTTGGCAGAAAAATTAAAAGTTATGATTGGTTTTTTATCGGGATATAAACCATTGAAGGTAATTTTTGGCCCTGAAATATAATTCAATCCCCAGATCCCGCTTAGTTTGTCCACCTCCGGCGAAACACCGTTAAGCTTTGCTACTACTATATTTCCATTGCTCAACAAAAGTTGTGTATCTGCTATATTATAATTTGTTACGGACGCAAAGGCATTGAGCAAATTTGATTCTGTGTTTCCGGAGCAAAACATTTTGGTAGTAGCAAGAGGTGAAAATTTCATTAAGTCTTTATCTTTTATCTCTACCGAACCCATTAGATTATTACATCCTGTATAGCCGGATACTTTTACAGGGCTTCCCTCATTAAATTTAAGCCAGGATGTTTCGTTATTTTGTCCGACAAAAGTGTAAGGCTTGCCATCCAGTTCAGCCACATACCATTTGTATTCATACAGCATATCATTTGTTGTTGATATTTCATTACTAATATGTTTTGTGCT
>DASSHD010000801.1:0-5005 GCA_035693085.1 Hanamia sp.
TTTTTAAAATTGATCCTGGGATTACTATTTTGAACACGCTGAGGAAAAGTAAGCGCATACTGAATGGGAAGCTTCATGTCAGGCAACCCCATTTGAGCTTTAACGCTGCCATCTTCAAACTGTACCATGCTGTGAACTATACTTTGAGGATGGATAATTACTTCTACCTGGCCGGGGTCAAGATTAAAAAGCCATTTGGCTTCAATCATCTCAAGCCCTTTATTCATAAGGGTTGCAGAGTCAATGGTAATTTTTGCACCCATATTCCAATTAGGATGTTGCAATGCATGATCTCTTTTTACATTCACCAGAAAATTAGGTTTTTTTCCGAGAAAAGGGCCGCCACTTGCAGTCAAAATGATCTTTTCAATTTTATTCCTGGTTTCGCCCACCAGGCATTGAAAAATAGCAGAATGTTCGCTGTCAACAGGGATAATCGGAACTCTTTTTTCTACTGCCAATTGCATTACTATATCTCCGGCAACTACCAAAGTTTCTTTATTAGCTAATGCGATAGCTTTTCCTTTTTCCACAGCTCTCAATGTTGGCTTCAATCCTGCAAACCCCACAATGGCAGCAAGCATCATATCATAAGTATCAAAATCCGCTACTTCTTCCAAAGCGCTTTCGCCTGTAAAAACTTTTATATCTTTTGGTACCAATGCACTTTTTACATTTTCATATTTACTTTCATCTACTATAACCACCGCATTGGGCTTATATTTGAGCGCCTGCTCTATCAGTAACTTGTCATTAGTTTGGGCTGTTAAAATTTCTATTTCAAACAGATCAGGATGCGCACCTATCACCTCAAGAGCCTGTTTACCAATAGAACCCGTTGATCCAAAAATTGCAATTCTTTTTTTTATAGATTCTGCCATTTTGTTCTTCTTTAAAATATTGGGTTATGGAATTATTCTCTAATACCAAAGGAAGGTGGCAATTTACTGTAATAATTTCTGTAAAGCATCATTCACGTTCTTAAATTTAAACCGGCTGATAATGTTATCCATCATCGTTTTTATTTGTTCATTTTGAAGGTTACCAATAGAACCTTGATGTGAATGATTGAGTTTCATATCAGTTTGGAAAGTTTTATTTTCTACTTCTGAACCTATTTTTTTATAGGCATCTCTCAATGGCATTCCCTGCAAAACCAGTTTATTCATTTCTTCTACAGTAAATAAATATTTATATTTTTCATCATTGAGAATATCTTTTTCGATGTCAATATTTTCAAACATCAGCGTAGCCATCCTGATGCAATCCTTTAAATTTTTTATTGCAGGGAAAAGCGATTCTTTTAATAATTGCAGATCCCGGTGATACCCGGATGGTAAGTTGGTGAGCATTAAAGATATTTCATTGGGCAGCGCCTGTATGCGGTTGCAATGAGCGCGTATCAGCTCAAACACATCAGGATTCTTTTTGTGCGGCATAATACTGCTGCCGGTAGTGAGTTCATCAGGAAAAGAAATAAATCCAAAATTCTGATTCAGATAAATACAGGCATCCATACTCATACGGGCAAGCGTAGCCGAAATATTTGCAAGTGCCTGCGATAATATTTTTTCTGTTTTCCCACGAGTCATTTGCGCATACACTACATTGTAATTCAAATCTTCAAATCCCAATAATTGGGTTGTCATTTTCCTGTCAATAGGAAAAGAAGAGCCAAAGCCTGCTGCGGAGCCAAGAGGGTTTTTATTAGTTATTTCCCAGCCGCCATGCAGCGTTATCAAATCATCAACTAAACTTTCTGCATAAGCTCCAAACCATAATCCAAAAGAACTGGGCATAGCAAGCTGGAAGTGAGTGTAGCCAGGCAAAAGATAGTCTTTATATTTTTCACTTTGCCTTTGCAACAGATCAAAAAACTCTTTTACATTATGTGCCAATTCTTCAATTTCATTTCTCAAAAAAAGTTTCAGATCCAGAATTACCTGATCGTTTCTTGATCTGGCAGAATGAATTTTTTTGCCGGTATCACCAAGTTTTTTAATGAGTATAAATTCTACCTGCGAATGAATATCTTCTACTCCTTCTTCTAATGAAAAATTACCTGATGAAATATCTTTATAAATATCTTTTAGTGCTTTCTGCAATTCATTCAATTCTTCATTGGTAAGCAAACCAACACTGTTCAGCATTTTAATATGTGCCAAAGAACCCAATACATCAAAAGGAGCCAAAAATATATCCAGTTGACGATCATTGCCTACTGTAAATATTTCTACTTCTTTTAATGATTCAGTTTTTTTTTGCCAGAGTTTCATTGTTTTTGTTTTCAGTATTGCCTAATTCACTTCCAAAATTTTTCAATAATTGAATATAAGTTTTTATTCCTTCTTTAATTTCATTAACAAAGATAAACTCGTCGGCTGTATGGCTTCGGGCTGAATCTCCAGGGCCTATTTTTAAAGAAGAAAAGTTCATCAGAGCCATGTCAGAACATGTGGGCGAGCCATAAGAGGCGATTCCCATTTTGTTTCCTGCCTTCACCAAAGGATGATCTTCATTTATAAAAGATGATTTCAATCTTATAGACCTTGGTCGAATTTCGCTTTT
This sequence comes from Hanamia sp., assembly GCA_035693085.1. Lineage (GTDB taxonomy): Bacteria > Bacteroidota > Bacteroidia > Chitinophagales > Chitinophagaceae > Ginsengibacter. The sequence goes on from DASSHD010000801.1 coordinate 2,569, forward strand.
GATATTTTCTTTGATAATAGAAACTACTTCTTCTAAGGAATACAATTCATTCACTCTTATATCAACCAAAAAATCGCAGTGCGATGGAACAATATTATGCGTTTTGTTTTCGGTATTTATGGAAGTAACTGCAATATGTACGGGGCCTAAAAGAGTTGAAACTTTTGGAAATTGATAAGCGCTCAGCCAATTAATATCTTTCATCGCAATGTTCAAAGCGTTGACCCCTTCGTTGCGTGCAGCATGTCCCGCCTTGCCATGAGCAATGCAATCAAGAACCAACAATCCTTTTTCTGCGACAGCCATATTCAATAAAGTTGGCTCACCTACAATCGCACAATCAATGTTCGGTAAATGAGGTAAAAGTATTTCAACACCATCTTTTCCTGAAATTTCTTCTTCAGCAGTAGCTGCAAAAATAATATTAAACGGAATATCTGCTTTATAATAATAAATGAATGTTGCCAATAGTGAAACCAGTGCACCGCCTGCATCATTGGAACCCAATCCAAATAATTTTCCATCTTTTTCTATTGGTTCAAATGGATCCAACGTATATCCTTTATTGGGTTTTACGGTATCATGATGAGAATTCAGTAAAATTGTTTGTTTACTGCTATCAAAGTTTTTATTCTTTGACCAGACATTATTCAAATAACGGTTTGTCTCTATATTTTTTTGCTGAAGAAAATTTTCAAGGCAATCAGCGGTTTTATCTTCTTCTTTGCTGAATGAAGGGATAGCAATCAATTGCTTTAACAGGTCAACTGCATCGGAATATGAATCTTCAATATTTGTTTGTTTACTGTGCATTAATTAGAAATTTTTGTTCCGCCTTTTCCACTTATTAAAGAAGTTAGGTGTAACGAATTTCCGATGATTACTTCTTTTACTCCCTTGTTAATTGCATCAAAAGCATTATCAATTTTTGGCAAAATACCGGCGAATAGTTTATTTGATTTTGTTAAAGACAAATAATCATTAAAAGTTAGTTTACTGATTGTAGAATTTTCATCATTCGCATCAAGCAACACGCCATTTTTTTCAAAACAAAAAACTAAACTGACAGCATAATGTTTTGATAAACTTACTGAAAGTACAGAAGCAATGGTATCTGCATTTGTATTGAGCATGAATCCTCCACCATCGTGTGTGAGAGGTGCAACAACTGGAACCATTCCATTATCCAAAATTAATTTCCATCTTTCAGCATCAATTTCCGCTTCGTTTATATCGCCAACCCAACCGTAATCAATATTTTTTATTTCACGTTTCCTGGCAGGAATCAGATTTGCATCAGCACCGGAAAGGCCAATTGCATTACAATTTAATGATTGCAATAAAGCTGTAATTCTTTTATTCACCAAACCTCCATAAACCATTGTTACCAAATCAATGGTTTGGTCATCAGTTATTCTTCTTCCGTCAACATATTTAGATTGAATCCCCAATTTTTCTCCGACAGATGTTGCGATTTTTCCTCCACCATGTACCAATATTTTTTTCCCTTTTACCAGGGAGAAATCTTTCAGAAAAGAGCGTAGAGAATCTTTATTATCTATTACATTCCCACCAATTTTTATGATAAAAAGTTTTTCCACTGGATATTTATCAGATTTTTAAAAAGATAGAATTTTTATAAAGAGAATAGTTTTACTTCATCAAGAAAGAGAAAATCTTTGACATTTAATGTGTACAATTCTATTTTGTGATAAATAGCTGTATCTCCAATAAGTGCGTCAGGTAAAGCCAGCTTGTGTGAAAGGCTATAAAGCTCCACCAATTTTACTGCCTTGTCAGAAATAAAAACATCAACTGGAAAAACAATCAGTTTGTCCATATCTTTACGAATCACTTGTAATTCTTTTTTATTTCTTGCACCAAAAAATAGTTCCGCTCGCGTCACATCCGACACTGCAACGTTTTGTTGACCTATATGTTTTATTGTTTGAATAATTGATTGATTATTCCTATAAATTTCTATAAAAATATTAGTATCGCAGAGTATCATTTTTTTCTTTTCCAGGCCTGTTTGCGTAGCTCGCCGGCATCTACTTTATAATTTTCCCAGATGCCTGCTGATAATGAAAATTCTGCTTTTTTCTTATTAATCGGCTGAACATTCCTTTTAAGCTCCGCATTAATATTCAGCGCTTTTAAAAAATGAAGCAGTGCATCAATTTTATTTTTTTCAATATTGTCTTTCAATATTATTTCTACCATTTTTTATTTATTTATAAATACATACTAATTAATTATAACAAAGATACTGAAGATTTTTCCGGCCTCTTTTTACGGGCTAATTAATATTTTGATGTGCTAGGAAAAGTAACGAGCTAATCTATACATGAAAAAATCTTTATCTCTTACGCCATAGTTTGCTGCAATGAACTTTTGGATTTTACTATTCATGGCTTCAGCTTTTGCATTGGTTTTA
>DASSHD010000802.1:0-14574 GCA_035693085.1 Hanamia sp.
TTTTATTTTTGCTCTGGCCATTATTTTTATTTTATAATGTTATAGATTCAGAATTGCTAAAATTCCATACAATTATTTATATAAAGAAGCAAAACTTTGTGTTAAAGTAAAGCCCGATTCATCAATACCATAAGTGATAGCGTCAATTTTGGTAGTGAAAATATTATAGGTAATAATCGCAAAAGCAGAAGTACCGATTCCCAGGGCTGTATTGTACAATGCTTCGGCTATACCTATTGACAAAGTACGTGCAGCATCACCACCGCCAGATTCACCCAAAGCTCCAAATGCCCTGATCATACCAACCACAGTTCCTAACAATCCGATCAACGTTGATACAGAGGCAAGTGTGGAAAGAAAAACAAGATTTTTTTCAAGCATAGGCAATTCAAGTGATGTGGCTTCTTCAATTTCTTTTTGAATTGCTAATACTTTCTGATCCGTATTCAATTCGTTTTCTGTAATCATCTGTTTGTATTTACGCAAACCGGCTTTCATTACATTACCAACAGATCCTTTTTGTTTATCACATTCTGCAATAGCAGCATCTACTTTTTTATCAGCAAGGAAAAACTGTACTTTTCTGATAAATTCTGCATTGGAAGATTTACCTGTAGCCTTTGAAACTGTCAATGATCTTTCAATAACAAAAGTGAATACAATCAGGAAGCACCCAATAAGGATAGGTACAATAATACCGCCTTCATACATTCTTGGGAAGTCGCCTTTTGGCCCGAGTTGATTTGGCCAGAAACCTCCTTTTGGATCAGGAGTAGTAAAATTGCTATCAGCACCAATTACAAAACGCCATATAATATAGCCAAGAATAACACAAATGATTGGAGCCAATAAAGAAATAATGTTACTTGATTTTTTTGCCTGCACCGAAGTTGTTGCATTTACTGTTGCGTTTGCAGTAGTTTTTAAATCTGCCATGATGTTGCTTTTTTTAATGTTTAAGATTAAGATGGTTACTAAAAGAGAATTTGACAATGCAATTCTAACGAAAAAATAAATTAGAATTCAAATTTTCTAAAAAAAAATTATTTGTGATGCACAAGTTAGTAAATTATTTGAAAGTTAATTAAAACCAAAAAAATATTTTTTAAAAAAAATATTTAATAAATCCAATCAGATCTATTCATATTCGGGAATCTATTTTTTGAAACGGATAAAATATATGCAGATTCCTGTTTATTCGTAGCGCAATGCCACAATAGGATCAAGGCGGGCTGCTTTTACTGCGGGGTACAAACCTGCAAAGAGGCCAACGGCAGAACATACCACTATTCCGATTAATGCCCATATCCATGGAATCACAAATCCTGTATGAAGAAAAATGCCTACTACATTTCCCACTATTACGCCAAGGATAATTCCTAAAACTGCGCCCATGAGGCTAATGAAAATAGATTCAAAAAGGAACTGCGCCCTGATACTTTTACTTTTTCCTCCAATAGCTTTTACAAGGCCGATTTCGCGGGTGCGTTCGTTCACGGCTACCAGCATAATATTCATAAGGCCGATAGCTGCACCAATCAGGGTAATAAGCCCGATGAAAGCTGCCGCAGTGGTAATAGCACCCAGGCTGTTTTTAAATACTTCCGCTATGCTGTCGCTTTTTTCTATGTAAAAATTATTTTGTTCGTCAATAGCGAGTTTTCGTATAGGTCTGAAGGTTCCTTTAGCTTCTGAAATAGCAGCATCCATCTGGGTAAGGTCGTTTACCATAATTCCAATCTTATAAGTAGTGCCGTCTGTAGGGAAAAGCCGACGGACATTATTGTAGGTAGTAAGAACAATGTTATCAGCATTAAAAAAAGCACTGGAACCTTTATCTTTCAGCACTCCTATAACCCTATATTTCACTCCGTCTGCCTTTATCATCTGATCCATGGCTTGCAGAGTATTATTTCCATATAACTTTTGAGCTAAACTGTTACCAAGAATGCAAACGCTTCTTCCACTCTGTACATCCAGTTGATTCAAATTCCTGCCAATTTCTAACGTGTAGCCATTTTGCTGAAGATAATTTTCATCGCCCCCTATAATGCTGATATTGGGATTAGTCTTTACATCCCCGCTGGTTACAATAATGCTTTGAGGTCCACTGATTGAAATGCTTACCCTTGCTGGAAAATTATATCTTTCTTTAAAAAACTTCGCTTCCTGGTAGGTGATAATTTTTTTGGCATTTGATTTTTTTTCTTTCAGGTCTTTCACACTTGTTTTCTTCACTTCTCTCCGTCTGCCTCCTATCCTTATCATTCTGTCACGATAAACAATGCTGAAAGAATTGGCTCCCATGGTAGCAAAATTTTCAGAAAGGCTCTGGTTCATAGAGGCAATAGCAGTGATAATGCCGATAAGCGCCATTATTCCAAAAGCAATAATAGCAACGGTGATGCCTGTACGTAATTTATTACTTCTAACTGTACGAAAAGCCAGTGAAAGTGAATCTTTTAATTGCATGCCTTTATTAAATCCTTGAAAAATGATACCCGTCCTTTAAAAAACAGTGAAGTTACAATATCCGGGCAATTTTGGAATTACCATTCCTATAATATTTTGAATTCTTTTAGAGAAGTCGTTTTCCGGATAAACTAAAAAACAGGAATTTTGAATATTTGTTGGTTTACTGTTAGAAAAACTCAATAGTAAATCCAGTCTATCAATAAGCCGGGAAGAATACCGAGTAAAATAATAAGTGCTGCAGTAATAACAAGCAACCATTTGAATGCAGGCGTTACATTGATTTCGTCATTAACACCCGGTACCGGATCTTTAAAATAAATAGCCTGTATTACCCTAAAATAATAAACAGCGCCGATAGCTGCGCAGATGACAGCAAGTATTACAAGCCATATCTGATGGCCATCTTTTACAGCAGCCATCAACACATAAAATTTTGCGGTAAAGCCCGCTGTAAGTGGAATGCCTGTAAGTGATAAAAGAAAAATAACACCAGTCAAAGCGAGTAATGGATATTTTTTACCAAGCCCGTTAAATCCTTCAATAGAATAATCAGACATCCTGATAATAATAGCAAAAATACCAATCGTGGCGAGGCTATAAGCCGCGGCATATAAAAGCAATCCTTCTTTTGCAGTATCGTTCAATGCAAAAAGTGCAAACATCATAAATCCTGCATGAGAAATACTGGAATAGGCAAGCATTCTTTTTACGCTTCGCTGAAAAACCGCCGTAATATTTCCTATTAATAAAGTAGCCGCCGTGATTACCACGATCAGCATCTGCCACTGATGTTGCATGGCGCCAAAGGAGGTTTCAAAAAGGCGAAAGAACGCAACGAACGCAGCAATCTTTACAATAGTCATCATAAAGGAAGTAACTACCGCGGGTGCACCATCATACACATCCGGCGCCCAGAAATGAAAAGGAGCTGCTGATACTTTAAATGACATCGCAACCAGAAGTAAAACCAATCCTGTGGCTATTAATACCGGAAGATTTCCTTTACCCAGATTAATCGCATCTATATAAAACGAGCCCAGGCTGTTACCACCATAAATTAGCGCAATTCCCATTAGCATCAGTCCTGTAGAAAATGCGCCCATTAAAAAATATTTCAATGAAGCTTCATTCCCTTTTAAATTTCGTTTATCGCTACCCGTTAGTATGTATAATGGGATAGATAAAATTTCAATTCCAAGAAAAAGAAGTAACAATGTATTGAAAGAAGATAAAATAGAAGCGCCGCATAATACGAAGAACATCAAACTAAAATATTCAGAAACATGAAGGCCAATATTCTCCAAATCCCTTCCATTCAAAAGAAAAATTAATAAAGTACAAATAAAAACGACGGTATTAAAGATAAGCCCAAACGAACCGAAATGCAACATCCCCTTTGTGTCTATATTAAAGATGCTATAGCCAAAAAATTCAAAAATATTGGCTGCCAAAACAATAAGAATACCTGCTATGGCCCAGTATTTTGGCGTGGTGCGTTTTTTAAAAAACACTCCTCCAAACATCATTACTACTCCCCAAAGTGCAGTTAAAATAATTGCGTTCATAATGTGATTCCAACACCCAAAGGGCTTTTATTTTATTATTATTTAAAAAACTTTAATCAAACTAAAACAGTACAAAATATTTCAATTCTAAAAACCAATCTCTTCCTTCTATAAATTTTATTTTATAATTACTCTTTTAAGAATATCTGTAACTGTTGACTGGGTCAAATGAATTACAGGCTCCGGATAAATCCCTAAAAATAGGATTGATATTACAATTACAAACAAAACTATATTCTGAGGCACGCTCAAGGCAGTAACTTTTTCTGTAAGTGCATTTGTTTTTCCGTAAAAAACTTTTTGCACCATTGCCAGCATATAAACTGCTGATAGTACAATGCCAAGAACAGCAAACGCAGCAAACCATTTATTAAAATCGAATAACCCATTAAACATTAAAAACTCACTCACAAATGAATTAGAAAGCGGAAGGGCAATATTTGCAAATGCAATAATCACAAGGAAGATAGCAAGTGCAGGTGATTTGATGCCGAGTCCTCCCAGCTCCGAAATTTTTCTTATACCTGTTTTCTTTTCAATAATATCTACCACTATCCACAAGGCAAGAATATTAATACCATGATTAAGCATTTCGATCATTACACCTTGCAAACCAAGAGAATTGATAGAAAAAATAGCAGCGCCCATTAAACCGAGATGCGCAATGGATGACCAGGCAACAAATCTTTTCAGATCCTTCTGGTACAATGCGATACAACTTGCATAAAGTATCCCAATAATACACAATACAATTACGAAATGATTATATTTTGCAACCGCAGAGGGGAAAATGGGAAGCAGCCACCTGATCATTCCAAACACTCCCATCTTTACCATAATGCCACTCAAAACCATTACAGCAGGGTAATTGGACTGCTCATAAACATCAGGCTGCCACGTATGAAGTGGAAAGATCGGGATCTTCACTGCGAATGCAATAAAAAACAGCCAGAACAACCAACTTTGTTGATTAGGTGATAATAAAACACTGTAAAAAGAATGCATGGAAAAAGAATGAGCCGAATCAGGAGATATAGATGTAGTATGCACATACACATAAATAATTCCTATCAACATGAGGAGTGATCCTAAAAATGTGTAAACAAAAAACTTAAAAGTAGCCTGCACTCTTCTCTCTCCGCCCCATCTGCTGCATAAAAAATAAATAGGAATCAAAGCAAGCTCCCAGAAAAAATAAAAAAGCAAAGCATCGGTAGCAACAAAAACTCCCATAATACCGGCCTGCGAAAGCAACATCAATGCAAAGAAAGCGTTGGGATTTTTATATTCAGTTTTATAAGTAGCCGCAAAAATAAGAGGGTAAGAAAAAGCAGTCAAAAAAGTAACCAGGAACCCCATACCATCAAGGCCTACGGAAAAACTGGAACCGATGTAAGGCATCCATACATAAGAAACATTATTGTAATAAAAAAATTCAGGGTGGTGCGCTACATCAGTGTAAAATAAACTGATAACCGATACAACCAAAGTAGCTATAGAGGACAAGAGTGCAAACATCTTCACGCTCTTATTATTTTTAATAAAAATGGCGATTAGCCCGGTAATAAAAGGTATCCAAATCAACAATTCAGGAAAAGTAAAGTATGTGCCCAGCATTAATATTATTTTGTAAACAATTGAATAATAAATAAGATCAGTAATCCAATAACCATCAATAACAAATAGGATCCCACTTGTCCACTTTGTAATAATCGCAACTGGCGACTTCCATAATTAACTCCGCGGCCAACACCATTTACAATTCCATCAATTCCTTTTTTATCAAAAATATTATTTAAGAATTCAGATAAAGAACGATAGGGTTTTACAAAAAGATAATCATAAGCCTCATCTACATAAAATTTATTTTTTATCGCTTTTACAAATCCGTTATCAGAAGCCGCAGAAGGGGAAGAATATTTTTTAAATTGATTCCATGCCCAGATGGAAACTATAATTACCAATAAGGCAGAAACGATTATTAAAATCCATTCCGTTTGATGTGGTAGTGAATGTTCACCAAGTATTTCTTTGGAATGTGCAAACACAGGAGATAAAAAATCTCCTATTTTATTCCCATTCTTTGCAAACAATTCCGGTATGCCGATAAAACCTCCTATGGCAGAAAGTACTGCAAGAATGATTAATGGAATTGTCATTGTTGCAGGACTTTCATGAATATGATGTTCCTGTTCCGCTGTTCCTCTGAACTTTCCGTTAAAGGTCATCGCCAACAAACGAAACATATAAAACGCCGTCAATAAAGCACCGATCAATCCAATAACATAAAATATCGGGCTTTGTGCATAAGTAGCAGAAAGAATTTCATCTTTAGAAAAAAAGCCTGAGAATGGCGGAATACCGGCAATAGCAAGACAGGCAATGAAAAAGGTAACGTACGTTATTTTCATTTTTTTACCCAGCCCACCCATTTTGGTAATATCCTGTTCCCCGCTCATAGCATGAATTACAGAGCCTGCAGCAAGGAATAAAAGTCCTTTAAAAAATGCATGTGTCAATACATGAAATACCGCGGCTGAATAAGCGCCAACTCCCAAACCAAGAAACATATATCCTAACTGGCTTACCGTAGAATAAGCCAATACTTTTTTAATATCATTTTGTTTCAAAGCAATTATAGCAGCAACAATAGCTGTTATTAAACCTATGCTTGCCACACCGGCCATTGATATTGGCGCCAGTGAATACATGATGTTGCTACGGGCAACCATATAAACTCCTGCCGTAACCATTGTTGCCGCATGTATCAGGGCAGACACCGGAGTTGGTCCTGCCATTGCATCGGGAAGCCAGGTGTATAGAGGAATCTGTGCACTCTTACTAGCCGCACCTACAAATAACAATAAAGTAATACCAACAATTACCGGTGAATTGATCGTAGAAATTGAAAAAATAATTCCATTTTCCGGATTGAAAAGATCGTGATAAGAAACAGTACCAAATGAAGAGATCATCCAGAATATAGCCAAAAGAAAACCTACATCTCCAATTCGATTCATAATAAATGCCTTTTTACCTGCATCATTATTCTCATGATCCCTGAACCAGAATCCTATCAATAAATAAGAACAGAGACTTACTCCTTCCCAACCCATATACATGATCACAAAATTGCCACCCAACACCAAAAGGAGCATTGAGAAAACAAATAAATTCAGGAAAGAAAAATATCTTCCAAAGCCGGATGGCGTTTCATCTTTCATATAAGAAGCAGAATATACATGAATTAAAAAACCGACACCGGTAATAATTAAAAGAAATATGGAAGTCAGCTGATCTACCTCAAACTCAAAAGGAATGTTCAATTTTCCTACATGAATAAAATCAAAATAAGAAATATTTTTTGTTACAAATCCATCCTTTGAAACGGTGATAAATATTAAAATACTAATGCAGAAAGAAATAAAAACAACTCCGCTACCTATAATGCTGACTAATGTTTTGGGAAGTATATTTCTTCCGAGACCATTGATAAGACATCCTGCAAGAGGAATAAGAGGAACCAAATAAATAAGTTGCATTGCATCCATAAACCAGAATTCAGCAGTGTTTTAAATTTTTAAAATATTTTCTCATTTTCTATCCCGGAAAATGGTTTTAGTTTTTTAACCTGTTTAAAAAATTAATATCAATTGAACGGGTATTTCTATACAGCATTACAATGATAGCCAATCCCACACTCACTTCCGCTGCTGCTACAATCATAATGAAAAAAACAAAGATCTGCGCACTTGTCGCCATTGAATAGCTAAAAGCATTTACTCCGGCAAGGTGCATTTTAGAAAATGCAACCAGAAGTAAATTCACAGAGTTCAGCATTAATTCAATGCACATAAAAACAATAATAGAATTACGTCTTGTAAGTGCTCCTATAATGCCTATACAAAACAAGGCTAAAGATAAAAATATATACCACTTAATTTCCATGACCTTTTATTTTATTACACACAGCAATCGAAAATATTTGCAGTCGTTTTTAAAAATCAAAATTTTAAAAATCCTGCTTTACTTTTTTTAAAGAATCCTTTTTCCCAATTACAATAGCCCCTATCATTGCGCTTAAAAATAAAACACTGCTTATTTCAAAAGGCACAACATATTTATTGAATAATGCTTTTCCAAGATTTTCTATCAACCCTACATCTGTCCCCTTTCTCATAATAATATTTTGCGATTCGGAATGAGAGAGCGCTGCCACCAAAACGATCATAAGCGTAAGCCCTGAAATAACTCCCGCTATTTTCATGTAAATATTTTTTACACGTTCGGTTTCTGTATTTAAGTTCATAAGCATAATTACAAATAAGAATAATACCATAATAGCGCCGGCATATACTATTATATTAACTATCGCAAGAAACTGCGCGTTCATTAATATATAATGACCCGATATTGCAAAAAATACTATGATAAGAAATAATACGCTGTATATTGGATTTTTACTGGCAACCACGCCTATTGCACCAAATAATGCAAGAGCAGATAAGAACCAGAAAAGGATTTGTGTTATCGCCATTTTTATTTTTTCGTTTCTATTTTTTCTTCATTTTTACAAAACTGAATATTGCTATTTGCTTAAAACTTTTTGTTTAAAAAAATAGAAATCTCAATTAATTGTTAGTTTACCGGCATCCCATCTGCATGTTAAGCCGGAGGTATCCAGGGAACAAGAATCTTTATTATTTATTCGTTTACTATATTTCAACATTACGTCCATTTCGAAACCTCAAAATAAGAATTCACTCTATTTGTTGATTTGCTGTTACTCCGATTAATTAATGCTCATTTCCATGCCCCAAAGGATGTTCAATTCTATTCCCTTTAGCTTTAGCAAAACCTTCAGGATCAGTCTTTGGATCTGGAATCAGCAAATCCTCTTTTCCATAAATAAATCCCTTACGATTGTAATTTGCAGGAGCAAAAGTTTCAGTCAAATAAACTGCATCTTTCGGACAAGCTTCTTCACATAATCCACAAAAAATACACCTCAACATATTGATCTCATATTTTGCTGCATATTTTTCTTCTCTATACAAGTGTTCTTCACCCGGTTTGCGTTCTGCACATTCCATAGTAATAGCCTCAGCCGGGCAAGCTAACGCGCATAATCCACAGGCAGTGCATCTTTCGCGCCCTTCTTCATCTCTGTTCAAAATCTGTAATCCGCGAAATACCGGGCTGAATGGTCTTTTTTGTTCGGGATAATTAATGGTGACTTTCTTTTTGAACAAATGACGAAGCGTAATAGTCATTCCTTTGAAAACAGCAGGCAAATACATCCGTTCCCACAGATTCATCTTTCTTCTGTTAACTGGTTTTACTTTATTAGTTAATGCTTCCATTTTTCAATATTTTAATCTGGCTTTTCAACACATTTCTCATTCCTGCAAAAATATCGTTAAGTTTTAGAAATGCCAGTGACTTTGTTTTAATAAAATTAATGCTCCTGTTACCAACATATTAAAGAGTGACAATGGCAACAATATCTTCCAGCCCAGATTCATCAACTGATCATACCTGAATCTTGGTACAGTCCATCTTACCCACATAAAAAGGAAAATGAAGCAAACTATTTTCGCAAAGAATACAGCTCCTTCAATTACTGCCACCCAATTCATCCCAATGGAATGCACCAGATTGGCATCATTTACAAAAGGAATATCATAGCCTCCAAAATATAATGTTGACATTACTGCACCACTCAAAAACATGTTTACATATTCTGCAAATAAATAGAATCCCAGTTTCATAGAAGAATATTCTGAATGGTATCCTCCTGTCAGTTCATTTTCAGCTTCAGGTAAATCAAATGGTGTACGATTAGTTTCTGCAAAAGCGCAAACAAGAAAGATAAGAAAACCGAGCGGTTGTTTAAATATATTCCATACATGATCTTTTTGCTGACCAACCATTTCATGAAGATTAAGTGTACCGGTTATCATCAGCAAACCAATAAGAGCTATGCCCAATGCCAGTTCATAACTAATGATCTGAGATGCTGCCCGCATAGCTCCCAATAAAGAAAACTTATTGTTACTTGCCCAACCACCGATCATAATTCCATAAACACCCAAACTTACCACACCAAAAATGTATAAGATTCCTATATTGATATCAGCAATCTGCAAAGAAACATCTCTGTTGAAAATATGAAATTTATCGCCCCAGGGAATTACCGCGCTCACCATAATTGCCGTAAGCATTGCCAGTATTGGACCAAGAACAAATAAAAACTTGGAAGAAAAACTTGGTACGATTTCTTCTTTAAAAAATAATTTTAAGCCATCTGCCAATGGCTGAAGAATACCGAAAGGGCCTGCCCGATTTGGTCCAAGTCTGTCCTGCATAAATCCAGCCACTTTTCGCTCCAGGTAAGTTGAATACATAGCTACAAATAATGAAACCATTACCACTATTACAATTAATACCAGCTTTTCTGTGAATAAAGCCCAGTCAATGTTTAAAAGTATTTGATTCAGGTACATATTGCTTAAGCTAAAATTTTAGTTATGGTTTTTTATGGTCATTAATGGATAATCTTTCTGCATCTGCTTCCTCAATTTCTTTTTCTTCATTTCGTTCAATAAAAGTTGTTGAAGTTGCAGGCCCTGGTAAAATACTCAAATCTATATCCGAAGTATTTACCTGGCTCACTTCATTAATATCCATTAGCAATAATGGATTTCTGCCAAATAAAACTTTATTCAAAGGATCAGGAGGAACTACTTTTTCTACATAATGATTTGTAGATATTACAGAATGTCTGTTGATTTTCGTAGGCCCTTCAATTACCCAATCTGAAGTTTTTTTCTTTTCAAAACGACATGTATTACATATCCATGCTGCTTTTCCATCAATAACCTGAACCTCTCCCCAGGGATCTTTTCGCGAAGTAACCCTGAATACTTCTTCCCCACGGTACCATAAAGTAACTTTCCCGCAGCACTTATCGCAATCCCTGTGTGCGTCCACCGGCTTCAAAAACCAAACACGATTCTTAAATCTGTAAGTACGATCTGTGAGAGCGCCAACAGGACAAACATCAATCATATTCCCGCTAAAATCATTATCAATAGCTTTAGAAATATAAGTTGATATTTCAGATGCATCGCCTCTTAATAATATTCCCTGGGTTCTCGAGTCAGTCAACTGATCGGCAACCATTAGACAACGATAACACAAGATACATCTCGTCATGTGAAGCTGGATGTAAGGGCCTATGTCTTCTCTTACAAAAGTTCGCCTCTTAAACTCATAACGCGTACCTACTTCTCCATTATTATAACTCAGATCCTGTAAATAACATTCGCCTGCCTGATCACAAATGGGGCAATCAAGTGGATGATTGATCAATAAATATTCTACAATTCCATTTCTGGCATCTATCGCTCTTTCACTTGTAACGTTTTTTACAATCATCCCATCCATCACTTCCGTTCTGCATGACGCCACCAGCTTTGGCATTGGGCGTGGATCTTTTGTAGAGCCGGCAGCTACTTCCACCAAGCAAGTACGGCATTTACCACCACTGCCTTCCAGCGAACTATAATAACACATCGTAGGCGGCGCCACATGTGGACCTATTTTTCTTGCTGCATTTAGAATAGTAGTTCCTTTAGGTACTTCTATAGTAATACCATCAATGGTTATTTTAAATAATTGTTCTTGTTCTTCAGGCATTTTTTAATTCGTTTATATCAGCATTGTAATTTTTTTCTTTCAAATAAAGCAGAACTGATTTTATTTTTTTGATTGTAGCACAATCAGTTTTAATAATTGTATTTATTAATTTGTTCAACTTTTCATCCCCTTCATGATCTATATCATTTTTTATTTGACGCTTTAATTCTTTATAATTTCTTGAATAACCAAAATCTTCAATCTTCAATTTGTTTTCATTTAATATTTCAATAACCCATTTCTCCAAAGGCGGATTAAGTTGAATTATAAAATGATTCCTTTTCTCATGCTTCCATAAAATTAATTTTTCAGCATTATAATGGACTTTACATTCATTTAAATAATTAAGTTCAGTTTTATCTTTATCAATTATGGCAACAGCAAATAAACTTATAAGACGTTTACTTTCTAAATCTCTCATCACATTATTGCAGCCCTTCCGATGCATTAATCTTTTATTAGTTTGCAATAACTTTTTTAAAAGAACCGTATCAAAATAACACTCCGGCACAAAGTACAACCACCAATTTTTTTCATAGTTAATCATACTGCTCCTGAGATATGAATTTATCAATATTCATAAAAAAGTCATACCCAAACTGGTAAGCCTCATGCATATTCTGCTCATTCATTCTGTGAATCTCAGTTTCTCCTGTTTCCTTTTTATAGGTTACTATATAAATAGCCAGTTCATCACTTTTTAAATTATCCATTAAATCATTTAACACAAACGGACTGTGTGTTGTTAAAAAAAATTGATTGTTATTTTCATCGTACATAATATCATTCGTGAATTTTGATATGTAAGGAGGAAACATGTGAGCTTCCGGCTCTTCAAAAAGAAGTATAGAACTATGATTGCTTACTATAGCCGCTTTAAAGAAAATTAATCTTTGAAGTGTATCTGCAATCTGCATATACGGAAGAATCTTAACTTCCTGATCTTTATATTCCTTTACAATCTTGATATTATTGTTCTCATCTGTTGCATACTTAAGATTGTATTCTTTAAATAAGGCAATAACATTTTTCTTTAATTCCTGATTAGAATTGATCACTTGTGCCAGATTTTCACCATACGGAGAAATTAATTCCTTTGAAAAATCAATTGGATATAAATTTTTTATTTCGGAAAAAGAATATTTTTTCACCTGCAATCTTTCCAAACTATCATAATCATCGCTGGCACTCTCAATATGTTCCATGCTATTTATACTATGGCTATCCAAAGGAATTTGCATTTCAAAGAACATTTTTCTTGACGCGGACCTAACTTGAACAAGTTTATTCCGAATGCTTATTTCAATACGTTCGGAATCACCTAAACTAACTTCAATGGAATTTTCAATAGAATTATTGTAAAACAGATTTACATAATTTTCAAATCGTAAAAACTTATTAAAATCAAGATCGTTAATCATGCCAATTTCAAATAAACTCAACGCTTCCAATATATTACTCTTTCCCACATTCGGATAACCTATAAAAACATTAATCCTCTTACAGCCTTCAATTTTTTGATGGCGTATTGATTTAAAGTTTTTAATTTCTATGTTATCTATCTTCTGCATTTATTAATTATGCTGTTTCTGCTACTTCCAAAGGATCTGCATAATGCGCCAATCCATAATTTCTTACCAGACATTCTTCTGGATTTAAAACATGCCATTCAAATTCATCTCTGAAATGCCTGATAGCAGCCGCTACCGGCCATGCAGCAGCATCTCCGAAAGGACAAATTGTATTTCCTTCTATCCTCCGCTGCACATCCCAAAGAAGGTCTATATCTTTCATTTTTCCTTTTCCATATTCAATGTTGTGGAATATTTTTTCAAGCCAACCGGTTCCTTCACGGCATGGTGAACATTGGCCGCAACTTTCGTGGTGATAAAACCTGGAAATAGTATAGGTATGACGTACCACGCATTGATCTTCATCTAATACAATAAATCCTCCGGAACCCATCGAACTTCCGGTAATAAAACCTCCATCGGCAAGGCTTTCGTAATTCATTAAACGTGGTTCGCCTTTAGCTGTTTTTAATAAAAGATTAGCCGGTAAAATAGGAACAGATGAACCGCCGGGGATACAGGCTTTCAATCTTTTTCCATTTGCAATTCCACCACAATATTCATCGCTGTAAATAAATTCTTCAACAGTAATGGTCATGTCTATTTCGTAAACTCCCGGTTTATTAATATTTCCACAGACAGAAATTAATTTGGTACCTGTTGATCTTCCAATTCCAATTTTTGAATAGGCTTCTCCACCTTCATTAATAATAGGAACCACTGCACAAATTGTTTCTACATTATTAACAACTGTTGGGCACCCCCACACACCTTTCACTGCCGGAAATGGTGGCTTAATTCTTGGCAACCCTCTTTTGCCCTCAAGGCTTTCCAGAAGAGCCGTTTCTTCACCACAGATGTAAGCACCTGCTCCACGATAAAGATATATTTCACAATCAAACCCGCTGCCCAAAATATTTTTTCCAAGAAAACCATTTTGTTTTGCCTCGTCAAGTGCTACCTGAAGAATATCTGCCACCCAATCGTACTCGCCACGAATGTATATGTATGAAACATTACTTCCCAATGCAAAAGAGGAAACGATCATTCCTTCTATCAAGAGGTGAGGAATGAATTCCATGAGATACCGATCTTTAAAAGTTCCGGGTTCACTTTCATCTGCATTGCAAACTAAATAGCGTGCAACTCCTTCAGGCTTTGCCAGAAAACTCCATTTTAAACCTGTAGGGAAACCTGCGCCACCACGGCCTCTTAATCCGCTTTTTTTAACCTCTTCTACAATATCCCCTGTCTGCATTTTC
>DASSHD010000803.1:0-5612 GCA_035693085.1 Hanamia sp.
ACCAAATTGCCGTCCGGATGAAGTTCATGATGCTGTGTTTGAGTTATTTTTTGACCTTGATGCTACAGAAGAACAATTGGATTTCCCTGTAATCTTCGGCTCCAGCAAACAAGGATGGATGAATACTTCTCTTGAACCGACCGATAATATTTTTCCTTTGTTAGATACTATTCTCGAAAAAGTACCACCGCCTTCTCATGAAAAAGGGACTTTGCAAATGCAGATTACATCGTTAGATTATTCTTCTTTTTTGGGAAGGATAGCAGTAGGAAAAGTGGCAAGGGGAATCATAAAAGACAATCAGCCTCTTTCGTTAATGAAGTTGGATGGAACAATTCAAAGAACACGCGTAAAAGAATTATATGTTTTTGAAGGATTGGGAAAAAAGAAAGTAACCGAAGTGGCAGCAGGTGATATTTGTGCTGTGGTAGGAATTGAAGGATTTAATATCGGTGAGACACTTGCCGATTTTGAAAATCCTGAAGCATTACCTATTATTGATATTGATGAGCCGACTATGAATATGCAGTTCAGCATTAATAATTCTCCTTTTTATGGCAGAGATGGAAAGTTTGTAACCTCGCGCCATTTAAAGGACAGACTGGAAAAAGAACTGGAAAAAAATCTAGCGCTTCGTGTAAGCCCTACTGATAGCGCCGACAGTTTTATGGTTTATGGCCGGGGCATTTTACATTTAAGTATTTTGGTAGAAACCATGCGCAGAGAAGGTTATGAACTGACAGTCGGACAGCCGCAGGTAATCGTAAAAGAAATTGATGGACAAAAATGTGAGCCTTACGAAAATCTGGTTGTTGATGTGCCGACTGAATATAGTGGACGTGTAATTGATTTGGTAACGCAACGCAAAGGCGAAATGCTAATTATGGAAAGTAAAGGCGAAATGCAACATCTTGAATTTGAAATTCCTTCAAGAGGCTTGATAGGATTGCGTTCCAACATGCTTACCAACACTGCCGGCGAAGCCGTGATGGCACATCGCTTTTTAGAATACAAACCCTGGAAAGGATATATTCCGGGAAGAAGTAATGGCGTGCTTATTTCTAAAAATCAGGAAAAGACAACAGGATATTCTATTGATAAGTTACAGGACAGAGGAAGATTTTTTGTGGACCCCGGCGAAGAAGTTTACATAGGTCAGATCATTGCCGAGCACATTAAACCGGGAGATTTAATTGTCAATGCAACGGAGCCAAAAAAATTGACGAACCACCGCGCGAGCGGTGCTGATGACGCATCACGCATAGCTCCTAAAACACAAATGACTTTGGAAGAATGTATGGAATACATCCAGCAGGACGAATGCATCGAAGTAACACCAAAATTCATCCGCATGCGCAAAGTTATTCTTAACGAAGACGAACGAAAAAAATCGCAAAAGATGCAGCAGGTGGAAGCATAAGAAAATGTTTATTAAATAATATCCAAAGAAAAATTCCAGCCTGACAACTGGATTTTTTTTATAAAAACCATTCTTCGGTTTTCTTTAAAAAGTGATTATCCGGGTTTAACGAGCGGCAGTTCTTTTATGAAATGATTTGGTTTCCGATTTATTATTTTTATTAAAAAATTAAAATGGATTTAGACAAATTAAATTTCCTCCCCGACTGGGAAGATGAGCGATTCTCTGAAGAAGAAGAAGAAGGGGAAGCCTGGAAAACAGACGAAATAAGATCTGCGGGAAAAGCATTATATCTGAAATGGCGAGAAGTTTTTGGGCTTGTACTTGCGTTTACTGAAAATCTTGCTGACGAGTCTGAAGAAAATGAAACACATGAGCAGTCAACCCAACGGCTCATTTATGAAAATGCCATGATCATTGCGCCTAAAATAAGAAGCGCAACCATGGTGGATATGTATGTACTGCAAATGGAAAACGCGGCCATCATCCGTACCAACGCCAGACAATTAATGGAGCAGGTTGGCTTTGCGGTATTAATGGGTTTTGCCGATGAAGGCTACAAAAAAGTAATAGAAGAAGCAATGAACGAGTTCAGGGAACTCTTTAAAAACTGGGTAGCTACTTTTCAAAAAGATGACTTTGAAGATGAATGGGGATTGTTTGTTTAAATACGTTTTGAATATAAAGAGACTGATTTCCTGTTAGCAGTAAACGAATAAATATTTAAAGTTTCTCTTTTATTTTAGACAAGATTTAATTTTTCTCTTTTTTAACTCATTTTGGAAACTGTAATCTTATTTCTTCAGAAACCTTTGTCCTATTATATTTCACAAATCATAAAACAATTTGCCGGTAGTAGAATTAAGGTATATTTAGTTTTATTTCGATTCGCTTAATAGATAATTTCAATAGGATCGCCTTACAAGAAATTTGTCAGGATATGTATCTTTGCATGTTTTTAAGTAGAAGTGTAGAATGGGTTTAACAGTATTGAATTTTAAGATAAATAATTATGGAAAACAAAGGTTTATACTCTCCGGAATTTGAACACGACTCATGTGGTATCGGTTTTGTAGCAAACATCAAAAGCAATAAAAGCCACCGTATTGTCTCCGATGCATTAACCATTCTTGAAAATATGGAGCATCGCGGAGCAAGCGGATGCGAAATAAATACCGGTGATGGTGCAGGAATTCTCATTCAGATTCCTCATGAATTTTTCTTTGACGAATGCCTGAAACTGGACATTCACCTGCCTTCTTATGGAAGGTACGGAGTAGGCGTTTTGTTTTTCCCCAAGGATATACGCCTAAAAGAAGAGTGCCGCGATATATTTAACCGGTGTGCAGAAACGCTGGGATTGGAAATAATGGGTTATCGCCGCGTTCCGGTAAATACAGAAGATCTGGGTTCATCTGCACTCTCTGTGGAACCAGAGATGGAACAGGTTTTTATTGCTTGCCCCGATCATATTTCCAACCTTGATGATTTTGAAAGAAAATTATTTGTTCTAAGAAACTATTCAACTCAAACCATTAATAATACAGTCAAAAAAGATGCTATTGGTTTTTATGTAGCCTCTCTTTCTTATAAAACAATTATTTATAAAGGCCAGCTCACAAGCCTTCAGCTTCGCAATTATTTTCCAGACCTGGGCAATAAAAAAATTGTGTCTGCTTTTGGATTGATCCATTCACGGTTTGCTACTAATACTTTCCCTTCCTGGAAGTTAGCTCAACCATTTCGGTATATCGCACACAACGGCGAGATTAACACTTTACAGGGAAACCTGAACTGGCTGCGTACCAGTGAAAAGAGTTTTGTTTCCCAATACTTTACTAAAGAAGAAATGGAAATGATCCTTCCTGTGGTTGACAAGGGGCAATCAGACTCCGCGTGTTTGGACAATATGATCGAATTACTGCATTTATGCGGACGTTCCCTTCCTCATGTAATGATGATGCTGATACCTGAAGCCTGGGACGGAAATGAACAGATGGATCCGGTAAAAAAAGCTTTTTACGAATTTCATGCTTCCTTTATGGAACCCTGGGACGGCCCCGCTTCTATTTCTTTTACTGATGGAAAAATAATTGGTGCTACTCTGGATAGAAATGGATTGCGACCATCGAGATACTGCGTTACTACAGATGACAGGGTGATTATGGCTTCTGAAACCGGAGTACTCCCAGTAGATCCAAAAATGATTAAAGAAAAAGGAAGATTGCAGCCCGGCAAAATGTTTGTTGTGGATTTGGAAGAAGGAAGAATCATAAGTGATGACGAAATAAAACAAAAAATTTGCTCCTCAAAACCGTATGCTGAATGGTTGAATAAATATAAAATCAGGTTAGAAGAATTACCAGCCCCAAGAGTAATGTTTACTCACCTGGAGCATGACCAGATATTCAAGTATCAAAAAGCATTTGGATATTCTACCGAAGATCTGGAACTTTTGATTTCGCCAATGGCTCTTAACGGAAAAGAGCCGGTAGGTTCTATGGGCAATGATGTGCCACTGGCCATTTTAAGCGATGAACCACAACATTTAAGCAGTTATTTTAAACAACTTTTTGCGCAGGTAACCAATCCGCCGATAGACCCAATAAGGGAAAGACTTGTAATGTCGCTTGCTACATTTGTGGGTAACAATGGAAATTTGTTAGAAGATGATCCGTTGTCGTGTCACACAGTTGCACTTAGGCATCCTGTACTTTCCAATACGGAATTAGAAAAAATAAGGAGTATTGATACCGGTATTTTTCAGGCACATACTTTGCAAACCTATTTCATGGCCGATGGCAAGCCGGGTTCTTTACAAAGGGGAATTGAACGCTTATGCCGCCATGCTGTCGAAGCGGTAGAAGATGGTTTTGAAGTATTAATTTTATCTGACAGAGCTATTGATTCGGAACATGCCGCAATTCCTTCTTTGCTGGCTACTTCTGCAGTGCATCATCATCTTATTAAAAAGGGATTGCGTGGAAAAGTCGGTTTAATTATCGAAGCGGGAGATGTATGGGAAACCCATCATTTTGCCTGCCTCATTGGCTTTGGCGCTACCGCTATAAATCCTTATCTGGCACTCTCTACCATACGCGATTTGCGGATTCAGGGAAAATTGGGAAGCGAACTGGATTCAAATGCGCTCAAGAAAAATTATAAAAAGGCTATTAATGACGGTTTGTTGAAAGTATTTTCAAAGATGGGAATTTCTACTTTTCAATCTTACCAGGGAGCACAGATTTTTGAGATTCTCGGAATTAATAAATCAGTAATTGATAAATATTTTATTGGAGCCACTTCACGTATCGAAGGAATGGGACTTGATGAAATTGCAAAAGAAACTTTAGTAAAACACGCTTTTGCATTTAGTAAAAAAGATATTCCGGTTGATCGTCTTACTGTCGGTGGGTTGTATAAATGGAAGCGTAAAGGAGAAATGCATTTATTTAACCCGACAACCATTCATTTGCTGCAACATTCTACCAGGATGAATGATTATAAAATATTTAAAAAATATTCTAAAGCGGTAAACGATCAGAGTGAAAAAGCGGTTACACTAAGAAGTTTGTTTCAATTCAAAAAACTTCGTCCTTCCATTTCAATTGATGAAGTAGAACCGGCAGAAAATATTTATAAAAGATTTGCAACCGGCGCTATGTCGTTTGGTTCTATTTCGTGGGAAGCGCACACTACGCTTGCAATTGCCATGAACCGCCTTGGCGGCAAAAGCAACACCGGCGAAGGTGGTGAAGATGAGATTCGGTATGAAAAATTATCAAATGGAGATTCTATGCGAAGCGCTATCAAACAAGTCGCATCAGCAAGATTTGGTGTTACAAGCTGGTATTTAAGTGAAGCAGACGAATTACAAATCAAAATGGCTCAGGGTGCAAAACCCGGTGAAGGTGGCCAATTGCCAGGTTATAAAGTAGATGATTGGATTGGCAGGGTGAGACATGCTACTCCGGGCGTCGGATTAATTTCTCCGCCACCGCATCATGATATTTATTCGATAGAAGATTTGGC
The DNA here is from genome assembly GCA_035693085.1 of Hanamia sp. GTDB lineage: Bacteria > Bacteroidota > Bacteroidia > Chitinophagales > Chitinophagaceae > Ginsengibacter. Next base: position 5,453 of record DASSHD010000803.1, read on the forward strand.
ACAATTAATTTTTGATTTAAAAAACGCCAACAGAAATGCGAGAATCAATGTGAAATTGGTTTCAAAAGCTGGCGTAGGAACTATTGCTGCAGGTGTTACCAAAGCAAAAGCAGATGTAGTTTTAATTTCAGGCCATGATGGTGGAACAGGAGCATCGCCG
>DASSHD010000804.1:0-10615 GCA_035693085.1 Hanamia sp.
CTGCGGCTATGCAGGCTGGAGTCCCCGTTACCGAATATTCGCCCCGTAAAGTGAAACAATCCATTACCGGTAACGGAAATGCTGACAAACTACAGGTTTTGAAAATGCTGCAACGGCTAATCTCATTTGAAGATGATCCAAAATATTTGGATGCGACAGATGCACTAGCTGTAGCTGTATGCCATCATTTTCAGGGAAATGGGCTATCAAAAGACCCTTTAAAAAAAATGAGCGGCTGGAAAGATTTTTTAGTAAAAAATCCAGATAGAGTGAAGTAAGAAAAACGAAATTCCTTTTTTTGTTCCTGTCCGAAATCCATTCGGATGTTTACTGAACGATCATTCAATTCCTAAAGCGCTTTATGCTTCTGCACCATCTTTCCTACTGACAACACTCCTTAATTCATCTTTCAAAAATCCTTTGAGACTTAAATCTTCATCTAACAGAGGCCAATGAATTCCTGTACCGCGGGCTATTAATTCATATTGCGATAAGGCATTCTTATCAGCAGAAAATAATCGGGGGTAAGAAGATAAGCGTTGATGCAAAACTGCTTTAGTATTTAAAACAATCAACATTACATCCAATTCAGGATGAAAGTCAACACTTACGATTTCCAAACCTTCCTGGTAGATTAATTTTTCAATTGCATCAAAATTATTTATTAAAGTACTCATGCCATTTCTTTTTAAATTTTTCTGAATAAGTGATAACAATTTCGCGTATGTCTTTTATTTCATTATTATTGAAGCCTACTAAATATGCAATATTTATGGAAGGCTCAAGCCAAATTTTTCCATAGCCATTCCCCTTTACAACATGAACATGCGCCGGTTAATCGTTTTCACTGCTATAAAAGAAAAATCTAAAGCCATTTAATAATAATAATGTTGGCATATGACTCAGTTTATCTTTCCATTTACTCCATCGCTTTTAAAATTTTCTCCTGTGTTTTTTTTAATTCGTCCATTGTGGGAGACAATTTTAAGCGCGTGAAATTAATATCATTCATATTATTCAGTGGAATCAAATGCAGATGTGCATGAGGAACTTCAAGCCCCACAACACTTAACCCACAACGATTACAGGGAAAAGATTTTTCGATAGCTGTTGCAATGGGCTTTGCAAATAATAATACTTCTGCCAGGTAATTGTCCGGCATATCCAAAAATTTATCAACTTCTAATTTTGGAATTACCAAAGTATGTCCTTCTACCAAAGGATTTATATCAAGAAAAGCATAGAACTTTTCATTTTCTGCAATTTTAAAAGAAGGAATTTCACCTTTAATTATTTTACTGAATATCGTCATTATAAATTTTTTACTGATTAATAGCTTCGATCTTTCAACTTTTTGCGTTGCTCATACCTTATATCTGAGACTTACGCTGTTATTTTCTCTACCTTAAATTTAATAACTCCTGCAGGCACTTTTATTTCCGCTATTTCTCCTACTTTTTTCCCCAGCAATCCATTACCTATAGGTGAAGCAGCAGAGATCTTTTTTTCTTTTAGATTTGCCTCTTTCTCCGAAACTATTTGATAAGTGATTTCCTTTTTTGTAGAAAGATTAGTAAGTGTAACTTTTGTAAGAATAGACACTTTGCTGGTATCAATGGCACTTTCATCCACTATACGCGCGGTGGCAATAATACTTTCCAATTGTTTTATTTTAGCTTCCAGCATACCTTGTGCTTCTTTGGCCGCATCGTATTCTGCGTTTTCTTTCAGATCTCCCTTTTCACGTGCCTCTGCTATGGCTCTTGAAGCGGCAGGCCTTTCTACTCCTTTCTTATGCTGAAGTTCTGCCTGCATTTGTTCAAATGTTTCTTTTGTTACATAATTTATCTGGCTCATAAAATCCATATTTTAATTTAAAATAACTTTTCATTTTAATGAAAAAAAATACAACGCCCCATTTTATAAGACGTTGTATGGTTACAAATATAAGAAATCCTGAAAATTATTTCAGTCCTAATTTTTCCAAAAGAATTTTTGCCATTTTGAATAAAGCTTCGTGGCTGTATCCCGCAATATGAGGCGTTAAAATGACATTTGGCTGCGACATCAACCAGTTTAACCTATGGTTTTCTTCTTTGGAATAAGTTTCCAGTTTTTCATTTTCCAGTACATCCAGTCCTGCTCCTGCAATTTTTCCATCTTTTAAAGCTGTAATCAAGGCTACTGTATCGGTCACTTTACCCCTGCAGGTGGAGATAAAAAATGGAGACCTTTTCAGTGAATTAAAGAAATGCTCATTGGCAAAATGTTTTGTTTCCTGAGTAAGAGGTACGTGAAAACTTATTATATCGGAATAACGGCACAATTGTTCCAAATTGGCTTCTTTTATATACCCGCTGCTAAAATCAAATTTATATTTATCATACGCTAAAACAGTTACTCCAAAAGAGGATAATAATTTTGTAACTGCAGACCCGGTATTTCCATATCCAATAATACCAATGGTTTTTCCTTCCAATTCAATTCCCCGATTGGCATCTCTTATCCATTTATGGTCTTTTATTTCTTCAAAACTGGAACATATTTTATTGGTTAGATTTAGTATCAATCCCAACGTATGTTCGGCTACTGCATTCCTGTTTCCCTCAGGGCTGCTCACGCATCGTATTCCTTTTGATTCTGCATAGTCCACGTCTATTAATTCCATCCCACTACCCAGTCTTCCAATCCATTTTAATCGGGTAGCCTTATCAAGAAGCGGTCTGTCTATTGGCATACGGGTTGTTACTATTAAACCTTCAGCCTGGCTTACGATTGCGCTTAAATCATCATAATTTATTTTTTCAGCAAAGAGAACTGAATAGCCTTTTTGCTGTAGCGTATCTGATAAATAATTATGTGCTTTGGATGCTATGATTACCTGTCTGCTCAATTGTTTCGATTAATTTGTTATTTGTTATTTTTCAAACCTTATATGTTTTTTGAATATTGAATATTCTTCCCTTGAATAGAAATCCTTATTATTTATCTGTCTGCTGAACAGGTAGGTTTACTGTCCTGTGGTTTTCTTATTTCTTCCTCTAGTGTTAGGAAGCTGCTATCATGCTTATTTCCACATTCACATCTTTAGGCAAAGTTTTTACTGCCACCGTTTCTCTCGCAGGGAAATCTTTTTCAAAATACCTGCCATATTCTGCATTAACTTCTGCAAAAGAACTCATTTCTTTTAAAAAAATGGTGGTTTTGACTACGTTGCTAAAATTAAGGCCAGCCTTCTCCAGGACTCCTTTCAGATTTTCCATTACCTGTGCTGTTTCTTCAGTTATATTTCCGTTCTTTAATTCTGAAGTTCCTGGAATCAATGCTATTTGTCCTGATAAAAATAAAAATTTATCTGCTTTTACTGCCTGGCTGTACGGACCTATTGGCGCCGGCGCTTTATCTGTGTTTATAATAGTTTTACTCATGTTTATTATTTTTAAAGAGATTAAAGTTGCAAAACTTTCCTTCAAATAACAAACCTATTTTTGTAGAAAATTTAGTATGAGAATTTTTATTTCTGCAAATGAGGTGCAGCGGAAGGAATTAGAAACCATAAGGGTGAACGATAGTGATGAATTAATTTTTAATTTGGAATTGCCTGATGTTGAAGGGCATAAAAATTATGATGCTTATTTTATTCTTTCTGCATCATTGCCTTCATTGGACTTTAGGCAGTTTGGTTCAAAACCGGTATTTATAAATGCAGTAACGGAAACCCTGACAGAGTTAAATTTGCCTGAAAATGTGAGCAGGCTCAATGCGTGGCCTGGTTTTTTGCAAAATAAGATTTGGGAAGTGGCATCCAATAACCAAAAAAATATTGGGATTGTTTTCAACACCATAAATCATGATTTTATGGTAGTAAAAGATGAACCTGGTCTGGTTGCTGCAAGAGTGATTAGTATGATTATTAATGAAGCATTTTACGCATTGGGAGAAAAAGTAAGCACTAAAGAAGAAATAGATCTTGCTATGAAACTAGGAACTAATTACCCTTGGGGACCTTTTGAATGGGCAGAAAAAATTGGCATCAATAATATTTACCATTTATTGGAAAAACTATCAGAAAAAAATGATCGTTACCTGCCGGCGCCTGCATTAAAAAAAATATTTTCAGAAAAAAAATAAATTTTTGATAACCAGGTTTTCAGATCTAAATAATCAGGATATTTTATTAATTTTTAAATAACTATGAATCGTTAAAATGGACTACATCTTAAATATACATACTGCCACGGAAACTGCTATTGTAAATTTATGTAAGGGACCTGATTTATTGGCAACCAAAGAGAATTCCAATTCCAGGCAACATGCATCCTTTTTGCACACTGCCGTTCATCAAATTTTACAGGAAACTGACATTCGGCCAAACGATTTAAAAGCGATTGGAATTACCGGTGGACCAGGTTCCTATACCGGCATTCGGATAGGATTGGCGAGCGCTAAGGGAATGGGTTTTGCATTAAATATTCCACTTATTATATTGAATACTCTTGAAGTGATGGCGCTTTCAATTATTGAAAATATCCGTGATAAAAATGCCTTGTACTGCCCTATGATAGATGCACGGAGAATGGAAGTATTTACTGCAATATATAACTGTGAATTATCTGAGGTTATCCCGCCAGCAGCAATAGTTTTAGACGAAATCATTTTTAAAGATATTATTGCTGAACAAACCGTTTATTTTTTTGGTTCGGGTGCTCATAAATTTAAAGAAATCAACCCTTTGCTTCCTGCTTCTCAATTTATTAATAACCAGATCTCCTCAAGATCTTTGGGGAATCTCTGCTGGCAGAGATTTCAAAAAAAATTATTTGAAAACGTCTCAGATTCTTCACCTTATTATGTAAAAGATTTTTATACAGTTAAAAAAAATAAATAAGAGAAAAATTACATTTTAATATTTCATTACAAACAATATCTATTTACAATACTTATATTTGTGGATGAAGGAAATACTTCAGTTTTAAAATCAATTATCTTATCATTTAAATCATTCTTATATGACTACTACAGTCCAGGATCATCAGCCAACACACTTGGAACATACGAATGAAAGCGACGCTCTCAGAAATATGGATTATTTAAAAATTAAAAAAGCAGCCTTGGTATTAAGAGCGCTTAATCATAAACTCCGCCAATTGATCCTCAAAACAATTGAAGAGCACAAAAGGATTACCGTTACTGAGCTTTATGTAAAATTACGACTCGAACAATCCGTTGCTTCTCAGCATCTTGCCATATTACGCAAAGCTGAAATTGTAAACACAGTGCGCGAGGGAAAATTTATTTTCTACACTATCAATGAAGAACGTATTGAAGAAATCAATAAGTTTGTTCAGAATCTTGTAGGATAATAGGGTTATTCTGTTTTTCAGAGAGATCAAAGAATTTTCATATAAAATATTAATGCCTTATTTAAGATGTTTGCTTAAATAAGGCAATATTTTTTTGATTAATTTATAATTATGTACATACAACAAATCTATACAGGTTGCTTAAGCGAAGCAGCCTATTTTGTGGAGAGTAATGGAGAAGCAGCAGTAATAGATCCGATGAGAGATACCCAATCTTATTTGCAAATTGCCAATGAGCACCATTCTTCTGTTAAATATATTTTTGAGACCCATTTTCATGCGGATTTTGTGAGTGGCCATTTAGATCTTAGTCGGCAAACTGGCGCTACTATAGTGTATGGACCACTTACGGAAGCAAAGTTTCCATTTCATCTTTCCAAAGATGGAGAAATATTTAAAATCGGAAATATTACCCTCGAAGTAATACATACGCCGGGTCACACACTGGAATCTACCTGCTATCTTTTGAGAGATGAGAAAGGAAAACCTTATTGTATTTTTACGGGAGATTCTTTATTTATTGGCGATGTAGGCAGGCCTGATTTAAGTAGCGGCAATCTCACTAAAGAAGAACTTGCTTCTATTATGTATGATTCCATTCACAACAAATTAATGCCATTGCCTGACGATGTGATCGTATATCCTGCTCATGGAGCTGGAAGCAGTTGTGGAAAAAGCATTGGTAGTGAGACGCAAAGCACTATTGGCATTCAGAAAAAAACAAATTACGCGCTTCAACCGCAAACAAAGGAAGAATTCATTAAGTCAGTAACAAAAGATCTGGAAGAAGCACCTGTTTATTTTAGTATTAACGCCCGGATAAATAAAGAAGGTTATCATAATCTGGATGAAGTGAAATCCAAAGGACTTACCCCACTATTAATAAATGAATTTAAAACAAAAGTAGAAAATGGCTGTATCATTTTAGATACCCGGTCATCTGATGAGTTCACTAATGGTTTTATTCCTGGTTCTGTTTTTATTGGCCTGGAAGGAAGGTTTGCTGAATGGGCAGGAAACTTACTTTCTTTTAAAGAGTCAGTTATTCTCGTTACTTCTGCCGGTAAAGAGGAAGAAACTGTTGTAAGACTTGCCAGGGTTGGATTCGATAGAGTAGAAGGATTTCTGAAGGGTGGCTATGAAGCCTGGAAAAAGGCTGGAGAAAAAACAGACTTGATAATAGATATAGAAGCTGATGAACTGGCAATGGATATTCCTTTTGACGATAGCCTAATAGTATTGGATGTACGAAAACCGGTTGAATTTGCCGAAGGCCACGTAAAAGATGCTGTGAATCTTCCGCTTGCAGAAATGACAGATGTTGCGCAAATTGCTCTGTTAGAAGAAGACAAGAATATTTATATCCACTGTGGCAGTGGCTACAGAAGTGTGATTGCTGCTTCACTTTTGAAAAGACAGGGCTATCATAATTTGAGAAATGTATTGGGAGGCTGGGAAAAAATAAAAGAACAAAAATCTATTTCTGTAGAAAAAGATGCTCACGTGCTCAATTAATACTTCAGAGGATGCATTTTAAAATGATGCCACCCTTAGAAGCATATTCTTTAAGTTAAAACAACTTCTAAAGGGTTGCCAATCTTGAAGTACTCCAATTTCAAAAAAGTTTGGACTTAATTTTATCTTTCTTTGCACCAAAGAAGTTCATGGAAAGATTGCGCCATATACGGTATTTTTTATTCAGTCAATATCTTGCTGATGGTATCAGAATTACCCTGGAAATAGTAATTCCGGCCCTTGTCTTTTCGCTTCTCGGACATATTGAAGTTGGTCTGTCTTTATCTTTAGGGGCATTATGTGTAAGTGTAGCTGATGGCCCGGGGCCTGTGGTACATAAAAGAAATGGAATGTTGTATTGCAACATTTTTATTTTTATCAGCGCATTACTTACCGGGTTTCTCAATCATAATGTGCTTTTGTTGGGCATCCTTATTTTAGCAGCATCTTTTTTCTTTACCATGTTTTCGGTTTATGGTAGCCGGGCAAACGCAATTGGGTTTGCTGCTTTGCTCATTATGGTACTTCAGATGTCTGAAGTATTTGCGTATCAAAAAGTTTTTACAGAAAGTGTATTGATATTATGTGGCGGTGTTTGGTATATGGTAATCGCTTTATTGCTTTATCGCATTGCCCCACACCGGGCTGCCCAGCGTTCGCTCGGTGATTGCATCCATGAAACTGCACAATATTTACTCATCAAATCAGAAATATATAATCCACAATCCGATCTGGAAGAACAATACCGAAAATTAATAGACCAGCAGGTAGTGGTAAACGAAAAACAAAATGAAGTAAGGGAGTTGTTATTTAAAAACCGGTCGTTACTAAAAGAATCCACTCACATAGGCCGGGTGCTGGTACTCACTTTTGTGGATGTGGTAGATCTATTTGAACATATTATGGCCACCTGGTACGATTATTCCTCTTTAAGAAAAAAATATGCTTCTTCAGGAATATTGGAAGATGTGTCAACCACTGTCAAAAATCTCGCGTATGAAATGAACAACATTGGCGAAGCCATACAGGCAGGAAGTTCATACAAAAAAGAATTTGACATGATAGATGAATTGGAAATAATCAGGAAAAAAATTGGCAGTTTACCCAATCAGGGAAGCGCCATTATGCTCAAAAAGATATTGGTAAACCTGCGCAATCTCGGAGAAAAAACAGATGAGATTCTAAAATATTTTAATGAAGATATTTCTGTAAAAGGTAAGTTGCGCAGCAGAAAGGAATATTCCCGTTTTGTAACTCATCAAAAAATCAACGGCTCTGTTTTTAGAAACAATTTATCGTTCCATTCTTCCGTGTTCCGGCATTCAATAAGAATGATGATTACCTGCGGCGTAGGTTTTATTATTTCCAGATTACTTCCAAACGGGCATCATAGTTATTGGATAGTGATGACGATCATTATTATTTTAAAACCATCATATAGCCTCACAAAGAAAAAAAATTCAGACAGGCTATTGGGAACCATCGCAGGAGGTATTGTTGGATTATTGTTGCTTCATTTTATTAAAGACAATTCGGCGTTATTTGTATTGATCGTCTTTTTTATGTTGGGCACTTATACTTTTAAAACTCTTAACTATATAGTGATGGTGATTTTTCTTACTCCCTATATCCTTATCCTTTTTCATTTTCTTGGACTTGGTGCCTTAGATGTAGCAGGCGAGAGGCTTTTAGACACAGCCATAGGGTCAACTTTGGCATTTTTGGCAAGCTTTTTTTTATTCCCGCAATGGGAATCGGAAAAATTACAGAACTACATGGCAGATGTTTTAAAAGCTAATATTCATTATCTGCAAAAGTTGAAAATCATTTTTACAGGAAATAAAATTTCTACACTCAATTATAAACTGGTACGTAAAGAAATGTTGGTAAGTACTGCCAATCTTTCTGTAGCATTGCATCGTATGCTCAGCGAACCAAAAAGTAAACAAAGCCACCGAAAAGAAATTTATGAATTTGTAGTTTTGAATAATGTTCTTTCCTCCAATATTGCAAGCCTCACCGCTACCGCCTACAAGGATGAAAAATATTATCCCAAAGAATTTTTAAACCCTATAAATAATTCCATAACCATTTTAGAAAATACCCTGTACCAATTAGACAGTAGTTATTCTCCTGAAATGCAACAAACCATACCCACACTTTCTTCTAATGATATTAAAACACCTGATATTCTTTTGAAAGAGCAGTTAGAATTTATTTATAAGGTAACAAGTGATATTGGCAAATTAACCCGTGTCATTTCCTCCTGATCCTTTTCGTTCATAAATCTCTGTAGATACGTAAAAGACTCTTTTTAATTTCTGTATTATTTATTTTGGTCTGAAAATGAAAATAAGAATTTCATCTTTTTGTTAGTTTACTGCTTAACAAAAACGGATAATTTACGATCAGAATTTTCCGTTGCTTAACAAAATATTATATTGATAATGCAAAGAAATGGCAAACTTTGCCCGTCTAAATAATGACCTTCCGTTTTTTAATAAATCATTTGCAAACGGGAATAATATTATACTAAAATATCAGAAAAATGGAAGATAAACAAAACACTAAGTCATCGCACGTTCTTACTACTTCATCTAATTTATTGGGCATTTGTTTTATCGTGCTTACTTCCCTTAAGCTTTTGAATCTGGATGGCAAAACGCTTATTGATGAATTCACTGCATTTGCCATCATCATGTTTATGACAAGCAGTGTACTTTCTTTTCTTTCTATCAGAAGCGAAAATGGTAAGAGCGCACGTTTTGAAAAGATTGCAGATGTTATTTTCCTGTTGGGGCTTTTCTCTCTATTTGTCATTACAATGTTTGTAACATTCAACATTTTAAAGTAAAGAAAACTTATGAGAATCTCGAAATCAAAATTTTGATCCCCACAACACCAATGGATACTGCAAGCGCTTTGATGATATATTTCCCATTCATTTTTCTTGATAAGTAAGCGCCTAATTGTGCGCCGGGAATTACGCCAATTGCTAAACCGATTACCATTTTCATAATTAAAGGATCATTGTAATTTCCTTCTAAATAATGTACAATAACACTTACTGTTGCCATTATTGCCAGAATAAAATGCGAAGTGGCAGTGGCGATATGTACAGGAAATAAAAGCCATTCGGCCATGGCGGGTACATGAATAATTCCTCCGCCGATACCCAGCAAAGGAGAAAAGTATCCTACAAATAAACTTAGTAACATTCCCCATCTTAGATTATATGCATAATCATATTTCTCTCCCCATTTATCTACCAGGTGTTGCTGAGTCCATCCTTTTCGGATAGGTAAAAATTTGTTTTCTGATTCTTTTTCTCCTCCTTTAAAAAATAGAAATATTGCCAGCCCCAGCATTAGTATCCCGAAAATAATATCAAATGTTTCTTTTGGAATTATTTTAGTAGTAAGCACTCCCAGTATTGAGCCAGGGATAGTACAAATAGCAAATATTATCCCTGCTTTATAATCCACTTTTTTTGCCGACATGTAAGCAACTGAGCCTGAAATAGCATTGCAGGCAACTATCACCATTGAGATTGCAGTAATAGTTTCCGGAGTAAAGTCAGGCCGCATAATGATCAGAAGAGGAACTAAAATAAACCCTCCTCCGGCGCCTATCAAAGTACCCAGGGCACCAATTATGAAACCTATTATAATTAATAAATAAATATTTTCCATATCGTTATTCTAAGTTCGCCTTATAACTAAAAGTAGAAAATAAAT
>DASSHD010000805.1:0-3076 GCA_035693085.1 Hanamia sp.
ACAGAACCATCAGAAATTTCAAACTTTTCATGTCCTAATGTTACCCAAACTTTTTTAGTGCCATTTTCAACTTCTTCTAAGATAGCAGGAGATGCTGTAGCAGGCGCCACGGTATCAACAGGCTGGCCACCACCTTCGGCAAACCAACGCGACATTTGTTTATCAGGTACCACATAAGTGCGTCCATAGTTCTTGTCCATCAATTCAATGAACTTACTTTTAAAATTCTTCAGCAAAATTTTATCCTGTGGCCTTTTGGGCCCTGCTACTGCGGGTTCGATAGAATTTAAATCAAGGGTAATTTTATCTGTATAAGTAATTTTTTCTTTACCTGTTCTCCAAAGCATATTGGTCTTACAATAATCTTCAACCAATTTCACCTGCTCTTCGGAGCGGTTGCTCTTGCGCATGTATTCAAGCGTCTTATCATCTATCGGGAAATAGGTAATGGTACATCCAAACTCGGGCGACATATTTCCGATGGTGGCCCTGTCTGGAACAGAAAGATTATTCAGCCCATCTCCAAACACTTCTACAAATTTTCCCACTACTCCGTATTTTCTTAATGTTTCCGCAATATTTAAAACAAGGTCGGTTGCTGTAGAACCCAAAGGCAGCTTGCCTTTTAGTTCCAGGCCAATCACTTCAGGCATGATAAAATATAAAGGCTGCCCAAGTATCGCAGCTTCTGCTTCGATGCCACCAACGCCCCAGGCTACTACGCCTATTCCATTTACCATTGGCGTATGACTATCAGTTCCCACCAAAGTATCCGGGAAAACTTCACCATTTCTTTCTATAACTCCTTTAGATAAATATTCAAGATTTACCTGGTGGCATATTCCCATTCCGGGAGGCACTACGCTAAAATTATTGAAAGAGTTTTGCGCCCACTTCAAAAAAGAATACCGCTCCCGGTTTCGTTTGTATTCTTCATCCATATTTTTTTCGTAAGCGTATCCTGTTCCAAAATAGTCAACCTGCACCGAGTGGTCTATCACCAGGTCAACGGGAATCAACGGGTTTATTTCTTCGGGATTTTTCCCTTTCCTTGCTGCTTCTGCACGGAGCGAAGCAATGTCCACTACTGCGGGAACCCCTGTAAAATCCTGCATTAACACACGCGCAGGTTTAAACGGAATATCTTTATCTGATGCTTTGGGTTTCCAGTTCAGTAAGGTTTCTACATTTTCTTTCGTAACTGAAAAATCATCAAAATTGCGTAACACATTTTCTAAAAGGATACGAATAGAAAAAGGCAACTTACTAATGTTGTATCCTTGTTTTTCCAGTTCGGGAAGACTGTAGTAAGTGAAGTTTCCGTCTTTGGTAGTTAGTATCTTTTTTATTTGATAAATGTCTTTTGCCATAATAAAAGTTTTAAGTAGAATACAATATAATCATTTCTTGCCTATGGAAATTTTTCGGCGACAGTAAACAAACATTTTCTGAAGTTTTTTATTTTTAAAATTCCTCAATAACTATTTTATCTTCTTTCACACCAAGTTTCAAGATATCTTTTTTAATGTCTTCTATCATTGCATCCGGTCCGCAGATGTAAAAGTATTGATCTAAATTTTTTATTTTTTCTTTAAGATAATCTGCATCAATTTTTCTGTGTTCATATTTCGGATTATCCTCTTCAGTAAGGGTATTAATAAAATTATCACCAAGCATTTTGGTAAATTCATCTTTAAGAATAATATCCTGTGATGTTTTGTTGGAGAATATCAGTTTATTATTTCCGATTTTATTGTCTTTATACAATTGACGGAAAATAGCAATAAACGGCGTAACACCTGCTCCGCCTGCTATAAATGTACCTTCACCTTTATAGTGAATGGCGCCCCAAATGTCGTGGAGTATCAATTCGTCGCCTACATTTAATTTACTTAGTTGATTAGTTACGCCATCATGATCACTGTAAATTTTGATAGTAAATTCCAGTTGAGGCCAATCATTTAAGGCAGTAAAGGTAAAAGGCCTTCTTTCTTTTTTCCATTTGGGTAAATTAATTACAATATCGGTTGCCTGTCCAGGCTTAAAAACATATTGTGGAGGTTTGCTGAGCCTGAAGCGTTTTACATTATGCGTTACAAATTCTGTTTCCAAAATTTTTACTACGTGTTCTTCGTCGGGGTAATCTGCCATAATAATTGATTTAAGTTTTTAGTTTATTTCTTCGTTAATATTAGAGTTTTGGGTAAAACAAAAAGTTACAAAATATTTTTGGAACTGCTTTATTCAGCGCCTTTAGCATTATTTTCCTTAGATGGAATAATAAACATAGGAACTTTGCTATTCTTCAATACCTTTTGAGCCACACTTCCCATCAATATTTTATCCAGTCCTCGCCTGCCGTGGGTTCCCATTACGATAATATCCACGCCAGACTCTTTTGCCGCATCTAAAACAGCATCTGCCGTATCGCCTTCCTTAACTATGGTTTGAATGGATTTATCGCCCAGGTGGTTTTTTATTTTACTGAGATAATCCTTTGCTGCATTTTGCAATTCTATAACCGTATTAGCCTGTATGGCGCCAAGGTTGCTAAAACTATCAAAACCTAAAACAGGAGAATAATCTAATGACGAATAATAAGTATAATCCGCTACGACGTGCAATAGGATTACTTCCGCATTCATTGATTTAGCGAGTTCAAAGCCGGAATCAGCAACAATTTTTGCAGTGGGGTCGTAGTCAATTGCTATCAATATTTTTTTCATATTTCATCTGTTTTTTAAAAAAAATTAAATCCTGTTGTATTGTTGCCACCCTCCAAAAACCAGAGTAATCCAAATGCTTACTCTGAATTTATTTCAACAAGCTTTTTGCCTTCACGACCACATTTTCTACACTAAAACCATATTCTTTCATTACTTCTTCACCCGGCGCTGATTCCCCAAATTTATTTATTCCGATTACATCTCCATCATCGGTTACATACTTGCACCAGCCTATTGGTGAGCCTGCTTCTACAGCAAGGCGTTTACGAATTTTTTTAGGAAAAACTTTTTCTTTGTATTCAGCGCTTTGTGTGTCAAATAATTCCCAACTGGGGAAACTTATTACACGA
>DASSHD010000806.1:0-6850 GCA_035693085.1 Hanamia sp.
ATGGCCGAGTGTGCGGATCCGTTCAGCCACTTCATCAATTTTTATAAATAAGTCCTCGTAAAGTTCCTGGAATTTATCGTGAAGCTCAAAGAATTTATCTCCTTTGATGTTCCAATGATATCCCCTGGTATTCTGATAAAAGATGGAATAATCTGCCAGGAGTTCATTGAGTTTTTCCGCAAGGGTTTTGGATTTTGCTACATCCAAACCGATTGAATTTAATTTAGTCATTTTTTGTGTTTTAAGATTTATAATTGTGTTCTTATTTATTAATTAGCGGTTGACTTCAACCAATATTTTTACTTCAGGAGCGCGTTTGCTCCGTGCCTCAAAACTTTCTACAACCAGTCAATTAAAAAAATCAAACTTGATTTCTACAGGCATAAAATGTAAGCCTTTTAAATCATTTATTACCCTGATTTGGTGCCTGATTTCCGGCGGTATCACATAACCTTCACCCGTCTTTAAAACAATATCTTTTTCATTTATATTCAGGATGCATTCTCCTTCATGTATAAAAAGTATTGATTCCATATCAGCAACATGTTCAGGTAACAAAGCTCCTGCTTCGGCCTGCATTTGTTTAACTACTAAATTTTTACCTGAGGCAATTAATCTGATGTTTGGTTTGGTTATTTTTTCCATGATTTTTTTTATTTATTAACTTCCGTTGTCGGCAGTTCTAATTTTTAAAAACTGTTTTTCCATCTTTGGTTAATTCTACTTTATCGCCTTTTCTTCTTAATTCATATTGTTCGTTTTTGTACCAAATTCCCGATGCAGGCTTTTGGCCAACTAACTCAATTTGTTCTCCTCCGTTCAAATAAATTTTCGCTTCATTTGTTGTGTTATTGAAAGTCATATCAAGCGTTTGCCCTTCATTATTTTTCAACGATTTTCTTACAACATCATCTGTATGCGTAAAAACCACTTTTCCGTCTTTTGTCAATTCGATATCGTTTCCTTTTCCTCTTAATTCATAATGGTCATTTTTGTACCAAATTCCCGATGCTGCCTTTTGTGCAATCAATTCAATAGTTTCTCCGTTGAAGTCCAGCGTTGTCGTTCCTTTTGTATTGTTGAAGGTCAACACTAATTTTTTGCCGTCATTGTCGGTTGACGAAGTTTTTACAATGTCGTCACCAACTCTTACTGATGAATCTATTGTTGTCGTTTCGGCGTTTTCTTTGTCCGGTGCTCCCTTGCAAGCATTTAAAAATAATGCTGCCAGTATTGCAATTGTCAGAATATTCTTTGTCATTTTCTTTGTTTCCAAAATTTAGTTGGCTTTTGTAATTCGCACTACCATTTACTTCCCAATAAGTGTACCTGATTATTATAAATTAATTACCGGAATTCTTTCTACCCCAAATAGAACCATTTTTAGTTGTCAGTTTTTCCAATTTTCCATTGGCAGAAAGTTCATTCAATACTTTTTCACTTTCAATTCTTGGCGTTCCTGATAATTCGGAAAACTCTTTTGCTGTTAGCGAATTATATGTTGAAAAAAGTTTTTCCCAATTTTTACTGTATTCACTTTTTTTAATGCTATCATTAAGTTTTAAAATAGCAGCTTCGTAAAGTGCGTAGGGCCTTGAGCCATAAACGATTTCCTGATTACCAGAATCATCTACAAAGAACATGGTTGGAAATCCTCTTACGCCCAGTTCTTTTCCCAACTTCAAATCTTCTTCAAACATCGCTTTTGCATCACCTTCAAAATCAGTTTTAAACTGTTCTACATTTAGCCCCACTTTATTAGCAGCAACTTCGAGATGTTCCCACTTTTCAATATTTTTCTTTTGCAGAAAAACCATTTCCCTGATTTCGCGAAGAAATAAAATGGCTTTATCCTCGTCCTGCATTTGTGCGGCTTTAAATGCAATTGATGGCGGATAAGAAGAGTCCAAAGGATCTTCCAGCCAAACGTCTCCGTCAATAGGCATGTCATAATGAACACTCACTTCGTCCCAATGAGTTGCCACGTCTGATGGTTTGCTGATGCCGCCGCTGTTGTAACTCCAATCAGGCAATAGTCCACCCATTCTATATTCTATTTCAATAGCATTGCCATATTCTAATTTAAGTTTTCTCAATTGTGGTTCTATGCCCCAACACGACGAGCAAATAGGATCGGTGTAATAAATTAATTTTACGGTTTTCTCAGTTGATTGCGTATTGCTATGCGATGTAGTATCCATACTCACATCTCCTATTTCACACATTCCGGTTTCCATGTCGCATAAAAGCGGATTGCTTTTTAATGATTCGTTATTCATGTTTTTGTTTTTGATTGCCCCTGATAAGCTGTAACGCTTAGCAAAGAGATTAGTAATTTTATGAGAATGATTTTAATTTCAATAACGTTATTTAGTTTACTTCTTCCGAAGTTGCAAACTCTTCCATTCTTGTTATCAAACCATTTTCAACGGTATAAATCTGAACCCATTTTTGCTTTAGTTCGCGTCCTGATCGTTTTACTTTTTGGTGCTCCCGGCCTAACACAACAACCATATTTCCTTCAACGATATATTGCTGTGGTTCAAAGTTGATGATTTCAGTTTTGTCGAGAATATTGCTAAAAAAAGTTCTTACACCTTCCTTTTTTTCGAAAGTCCCTGCAGGAATAATTTGCGTACCGTGATAAATCCAAACCGTATCCTCAGAAACTGTATCTACAAATTTTTCTATATCACCACTACCAAATGCAGAGAACATTTTTTCTACCACTGCTTTTGCTGATTTTTTCATTATTATTAGTTTTAAATGTTAACCGTATTTTTAATCGTTCATTAGTCTTGTTCAAAGTGAAATTTTAATATTTAATTTATTTTAACTTTTAAAGCTGTTGCCTGAATTTCCTCGTACTCTGGTTCTTACTATTTTTTCCACACTTTCTATTATTAACCCCGTTTTGAGGGTTTAATTCCCCATAGCTTACTTCAAATTTTTGAAGAATTTTTCCTCTAGATAATTATTGGACAGACCTCATAAGTTTGCCCCAAAGAAAATGTCTTGATTCTTCAATCAATTTCATGAAGTCAACAAGTTTATTTCGCATTTGTGACAACCCATTTCTCGAAAGCTTCCATAAAACTTTTCAGGAATTCCCTGGTAGAATCGTTGGTAAGATTTCCCTTATCGTCAAAAAGCGCTGCAGCTCCTCCAATGTAAGCTTCGGGCTGTGCCATGGTGGGGGCATTTACAAAAACCAGTGATTGGCGCAAATGGTGATTGGCGCCGAATCCACTGATTTCACCAATAGAAACACTCACAATAGCCGCCGGTTTCCCATCCCACGAATTTTTTCCATAAGGTCGGGAACCTACATCAATAGCATTCACTAAAACCCCGGGTATCGAACGGTTATATTCAGGCGTCACGAAGAGAATTCCATCCGCCGCTTTAATTTGTTCCCGGAATGCTACCCAGGATGTGGGGGGCGTTGCTTCCAGGTCTTCATTAAACATTGGAAGATCTGCTATGTTTAATATTTCAGGAGATAATGCTTCCGGTGCAAGTGCTATCAATGCTTTGGCTGTTTTCAAATTATAAGATTCTTTACGAAGGCTTCCTACGATTACTGCTATTTTGTATTTTTTCATCATTTTGATTTTTGTTTTGTTTATACTGTTAATGTGAAATATTTCTTCTCTTTACTTGCCACGGGAATTACAGGAAGAAGAACTTAGCACCATTGGAATTATCATAAAAACCATTTTAATTTTTTTCATGATGAATATCTAAAAATGAATGTGCTCAATTACGATCAATTACGATACCTCGTTTTACATCCCTGGTTTATCATTTACAATATTCAATCCACAAAAAAACTGGCAGCAAACAAACAAAAAGGCATATTCCTATTCTGTCATAAGTAACCATCGCTTTCAATAACTGTACAGAATCAATAGAACTTTACATTTTCACTTATTTCTAAGTGCAGATGTTGTACTGTCACTGTGTAAGTTTGGCTTACTTTATTTGTAAGTTCCATCTTATATCTATACTTACAAAGTAAAGTTTATGAATAATTTAGGTCTTTGATTGTAATCAAATCGAGATGTTTTTTGAAACCGACAGTCAGCTTTAAAATCATGTACACTTAATCGTTATGAGGTGTCAAAAAATCAACCCGCCCTGTGATATTTTTTATAAAGTATTTTTTGTTTTTTACCAACCTTGTAAAGGTACTCCTGGTATGCAGTAAAAAAGATGATCCCGGTCGCATTTAATGATGATCTCTGTCAGCTTAAATGCTAATTAGAAACATACCATATTACTATTCCGGGATATGAACTTATCCTAAATTTGTAGAGTTAGAACTATAAATAGACTAAAATACTATTCAAGTATAAATTTCGTGGTAAATATTCCGTATAAGATATTCCGAATACTAAAAGTTAAATAAAATTTCTTGCGACTGACGGCAAGGTTATGTGGAAATAAAGTCTTAAGTTGAATCAAATATTATTTTATGAATACAACTTTAGAAAAATTAAAAAACATAACATCTGATTGTTGTGTAACAATTATTTTACAAACACATCGTACTACTCCTGACAATGAAAAAGATTCGATTGTGCTGAAAAACCTGGTAAAGGAAGCCGAATCAAGGTTACGCGCAGACTTTGAAAAATCGTTTGTCAACGATATGATAGCGCGGATAAATAAGTTAGCAGAAGGTATTAACCACAGGCATAATAAAGAAAGCCTTATCCTTTTCATAAATGAAAATACAGCAGAATATATTCGTTTACCCATTACTGTTGAAAATAGGGTAGTAGTAGATAAAACCTTTGCTACAAGGGATCTGGTAAGAGCATTGCATCGGGAAACTTCTTATTATATTTTGGTATTAAGCCGGGATAAAGCAAGACTGATAGAAGCTTTTAATGACAAAGTTGTTGACGAAATTGAAGATGGCTTTCCTATCGTGAACCCGGACTTGAATCCCGTGCAACGGGCAGAAGCTGCAATAGGCAGCCGGCAGACTAACCTCGCACGTGAATTCTTTAACCGCGTGGATAAGCAACTAAACAAAGTGCAGAAAAAAAATCCATTGCCAGTAATTATTTGTACTGACGAATCCAATTATCCGGACTATTTAAACATGGCTGATAAAAAGGAAACGATTGCAGGCAAGGTGGACGGAAACAGAATGAATGAAAAAGCACACCACATAGTAGAAGCTGCATGGCCGGTTATGAAAAAATTAAACGCTGAAAAAAATAAACAGCGCCTCGGAGAACTTAAAGCGGCTGTGAATTCCAGGAACTTCGTAGTTGATTTTAATGAAATATGGCAGTCAATCAAAGAAGGAAAAGGTAAAACGCTATTTGTAAAGCAAGGATATTTTCAACCTGCCAGGTTAGAAAACGATCACATTGAACTGGTTTCATCAGAGAATGTTGAATCTGCAAACGTTGATGATATTATAGATGAAATGATAGAAAAAAATCTTCAGTTTAATGGCGATGCTGTTTTTATAAATGGTGATGAACTGGAAAAGTTCAATGGATTGGTATTGGTGACGAGGTATTGAAAACATTTTTTTGAAAAGGGAATAGCCGTTAAAATAGAAAACCGTTTTGTTATAAGCTGAGCGGGATACAGCGTATCAATTAGCAAACATTGTGTTGGATAGATTATCAACAAATGTATGGAGGTAGTTACGAATAAAGGTTGATGCCGCTCATATCAAAAGATGAATCTTATCAATACAGTAAAACAAGAAATAACGATGATTTCTATTTTTAATGAATCATGTTATGGTTCATGAAATATACTTTTTGAAAGTTCTCTTTTATCCGGTTCTTTGAGCGTATCAAATTGAATAAATTTATGGAATAATATACAAGGGCTGGGTGCTTTCCAAATTGTCGCCGGTTGGTGGAGACACCAAACGGAGCGTTCCGCCGTGGGCGGTGTCTCCACCGCCCACATAAAGCGAATTGAATAAATTTATGGTGCACCCAAGGGCTGGATAGGTGCTAAGGTTGGGTTACAAAACCTTAGTAGATAGGCTATTTAATAGGTCTTCAACCTTATTACCTTATTTACATGTACTGTAATTATAGAAATAATAAGGTAATAAGGTTTTGCAAGACAGGAATGAAATTTTCTACTAAGGTTAAGCAAAATGGGTTTCAAATAACTTTACGAACATTCAATGCAGTCAATGTATATTATTCTATAAATTTATTTGGAACACACATTATTTATACTTCGCAAGGAGCAAATCAGTGAGTTTTTCAAGTTAAATAATTCGCTGTTTTACCCTTCATGCAGTATCAATTGCCACTAACTTTAGTTAGTGGAATTGAAGTTGCCTTTCCTGGCTTTAGCCAAAAGTTTAAAGGCTATTTATTGTAAAGAATCAATAGATTTTGGCTAAAGCCTTTGAAGATATTTCATTAGCAATCCACGGGTTGAAACCCGTGGCAATTAAAACATCCAAACCCTATACTTCAAAGAGATAAATTAGCCAGCTTTCCAGGTTAGATTATTCACGGTTTTATCCCTTGCAGAGTATAATATGATATCAAAACGGATAGTGCAACAATAGATTTTATTATGAATAATTTTTTTTGCAAACATCCATCGTCCCAACAAAAAATAAACAGACCGAATCGGATATAATAGATTCCTGTTTTTTTAAAATTATATTTGTTCAAATTTATTTATTAATGGAGTGGATATTAAATCCTGAAATCTGGATATCGCTGATTACGCTTACAGTATTAGAAATTGTGCTGGGCATTGATAATATTGTTTTTATATCTATCATGGCGGCAAAACTTCCTGGTAACCAGCAAAGAAAAGCAAGGCAATTGGGCCTTGCTTTAGC
>DASSHD010000807.1:0-3870 GCA_035693085.1 Hanamia sp.
GTATTTCCACCTGCTCTATTTTTTCAAATGTGGTAGCGGTTGGTGTGAATAAATATCCCGTTGTTGCCGCGTCTGCAATAGGTAATTGTACCGGCGACACGCTACATCTAATGGCAAATGATGGTGTTTCGTTTTTGTGGAAAGGTCCATTGGGTTTTTCAAGCAATGACCAAAATCCTTTTATTCCAATGATAAGCTTAGGTAATAATGGCACTTATTATGTGTCAGTAACTTCTGCTAAAGCCTGTACGAGTAAAGACTCAGTGGTTTCTTCAATATACTTAAAGCCCACAATAAATGCCGGGAATGATGAAGAAATATGTGAGGGATCATCTGTACGGCTAAATAGTACCGGAAGTAATAATATCACATCTTATCAATGGCTGCCTGCTGAAGGTCTCTCCAATCAAAAGGTTCCAAATCCTGTGGCTTCTCCTGATGAAACAACTTTGTATATAGTAACCGTTGCTAATAATAATTGCGAAGTATCCGATTCGGTTTTAGTAACAGTCAATGAAAATCCTGTTGCCAATGCAGGCCCCGATAAAGTAATCATAAAAGGCCAATCAACTTCTCTTGATGGCGCTGCCGGCGGCACTGATGTATCTTATCTATGGACACCTGGAATAAATATTTCCGGCACTTCTACCCTCAATCCAATTGTCAATCCTGCAACCAATCAAATATATGTATTGAATGTATATTCCAATAAAGGCTGCAAAACTGCTGTGGATAGCATGCTTGTGAAAGTTTACCAGCAATTGTACATTCCAAATGCGTTTACTCCAAATGGAGATGGCATCAACGACACATGGGATATAGAAACCCTTCAGGCTTACCCTGGCGCAGAAGTAAAAGTTTTTAATCGTTACGGACAGATTATTTTTGATAATAACGGTAAAAGTATTTGGTGGGATGGAACATTTAAAGGCAATCCTCAATCGCCGGGAGCGTACGTTTACCTGATTGACCTAAAAAATAATACACCGGTAATAAAAGGAGTTGTTTATATCATTTTATAATTATTATTTTCTCCTCATGTTCAGCAAATCAGGTGTCCGTCAGCACCAGTATATTTGAGTTTCATATTCAAATTCAATTTCATTATTTACCTGATGCTTATCAAAAATCTGCTCAATCTTCTCCATTAATTTGTCGTGAGCATCTCCGGATTTAGGGCAATAGGATGATGACAATAATCTGCCTTTTAATCCTTGCAAGTCCAAAACTTGTTTATTGCCAATGCAAATTTTATTCAGTGTCTTCGGAAAGAAAAAATTTGAAATTTCACTTTCACTTATATTTCTGTGATTGACAAACCTATATTCTTCTATATTATCGAAAAGCGCCTTTTCATACTCTTTTTGAAAACTACTTTTTGAACTTCTTGAGTTCCAAACTAAAACTATGTTTCCATTATCTTTAAGAATTCTTTTAAATTCAATCTTGCTTTTTTCCTTCTCAAACCAATGAAAAGCTTGTCCGCTAAAAATTAAATCAACACTGTTGTCTGACAAATTTGTATTTTCAGCAGTACCTTCCACACTTTTAAAATTTTTAAAATCAGAAAGTATTTGTTCGGCTGCGGTTCTCATTTCTCTGTTCGGTTCTACACCAATTACATTATAATTTCTTTTAAGAAATAGAATAGAAGAAATTCCTGTCCCTGAACCGATGTCAGCAATCTTTTTGCTTTTGTTTATTTTCGTTACTTGTTCCAAAATATCTACAATTTCTTCGGGATAATTCGGGCGATACTTAATGTAATCTGCAACTCTGACGGAGAATCTTTTTGTATTATCACTCATTTTTATGATGTAACTTAAAAATCCAAAATTACAAAAAACGGCACCCGAAAGGTGCTCTGAAAATATTACTTTTGCAAACAAATAAAATCATAGAAAAATCCCGGAATATTAAAAAATCACTTAAAATCTTATGAAAAAACTGGCTCTTCTCTATTCATTATTTTTGATCTCTTTTGTATCTCTTGCTCAATCCCAATCAATTCTTACTGGCAAAATAGTTGACGAAAATTCCAACCCTGTTCAGAGCGCTTCGGTTCATTTACTAAACAGTCAATATGGCGCAGTCACTAATAAAGATGGAATCTTTATAATTAAAAATATTTTTCCGGGAATCTATACTTTAAATATCAGCAGAATCGGATTTGCTGAAATCAATCAAAAAGTCTATATCAACAAAAACGAAAAAGAAATTCAAATCGTTTTAAAGCCTTCGTATCAGCAATTAAGTGAGCTTACTGTAACTGCGCTAAAAAGAGAAGAACCTGCACAACAATTACCGGCAAGTATTACCACACTTTCTTCAAAATCCATAGAGAATTATGGTATTACAAATATGAATGACCTTACTGCTATTTCACCAAATTTATACTCAGGCGATCCGGGTGATAAAAGGAGCGTAACTTCCATCAGAGGAATTGTTACCACTTCTTACGATCCTGCAGTGGCCACTTATATTGATGGCGTGGATCAGTTCGGATTAGACACTTACATATCACAGTTATATGATGTAGAGCGTATAGAAATTTTAAGAGGCCCACAGGGAACTTTATATGGAAGAAATGCAATGGGAGGAGTTATAAATGTGATCACCAAACAACCGGGGAATAATACCACCGGATTTGCTGACGTAACCTTTGGAAATTATGGCCGGGAGCGATATACAGCAGGTATAAGAACGGCGTTGATAAAAGATAAATTATATTTTGGCGCAGCCGGAATGTATGAAAGCAGAGATGGATTTTACACCAATGAATTTAATAACAGTAATTATGACAAGCAGCACAGCATTTCAGGAAATTATTATCTCAAATATCTGATCAATTCAAAATGGGAGGCTACCTTAAATGTAAAACATACTGCTAACAGAAATCATGGCCCATTTCCTTTGGTAATGGGTGCAGATGATGCATTAAAAAATCCATTTCAGTTAGACCAAAATGCCATAACCGAAATGGTTGACAATATTTTCAATTCTTCTTTGTCCATAAACTACAGTGGACGAACTTTTAACTTCAATTCCCAATCATCTTATCAATCTGATTACCGCTATTACAAAACTCCGATAGACGGAGATTTTTCTCCTGCTGATGCAGTATCTATATTTAATAACTATGGTAAAAAATGGAACAATGTAAATGTGTTTACACAGGAGTTTAAATTTACTTCACCTGCTTCTTCCGGCAGCCGCTTCAAATGGACAGCAGGTACTTATTTCTTTCATCAAAACAGCCCTAACAAACAGGCTACTGTTTTTGGAAAAGATGCTGCGTTAGTCGGAAGCCCGGATATTAATTATTCTCTTATCAATACTACAACAGCGAAATCAACAGGGATTGCTGTTTATGGCCAAGAAACTTACAAAGCTGCAAATAAAATAGATATAACAGTGGGCCTTCGCTACGATTATGAACACGATTACCAAAATGTTTTAGGCCAATATCAAAAAGATCCTGACCCTAATCCTCAGTATGATTTTCAAAGCGATACTTCTGCCACTGCTAATTTCAGCGCGTTCTCTCCAAAGGTTGGTTTTACATGGCATTATACCAAAAATGATATTGCTTTCTTTACTTATAGTAGCGGCTTCAGGGCTGGAGGCTTAACGCCTCTTTCCTCCGATCCTACGCAGCCACCACTTTACAAATTCAAACCTGAACATAGTAACAACTTAGAAGCAGGAACGAAAAATGTATTCTTCAATAATAAATTAATTTTAAATGCTTCCTTATTTTATACAATCGTTTCTGACGTGCAGGTTCCTACTCTTGTATTACCCGATGCGGTTACCATTACAAAAAATACGGGTAAGCTTACCAGCAAGGGAGCGGAGTTGGAAATAAAT
>DASSHD010000808.1:0-6125 GCA_035693085.1 Hanamia sp.
TTTGCAAGAATTGTTGTCAAGTCTAATTTTTGAGCAATCAGTTAAGCCGTCTTTACAATTAGATTAATCTGGAATAGGGTGATTAAAGAGCCAATCTCTATACGAACGTTACTTTAATCCCCAGCAGTTTTTCCAGCAGACAATTCCGATTTATTGACACAAGAACTTCTCAACTACCAAAATTCTATTAGTTTATTTTTTGGTATTTCTGGTTTGTGATTTTGTTTATGAAGGGAAAATTAAAATTGCACGATGATATGTTTCGCATTTATTAAAAAACTCTTAACCATAAAAACTTTGCTTTTCAGAATGTTTAATTTTTTATAAGTGTTTATTCTACCATAAGTTTTGAATGACATCTGCCTGAACATGCTATACTCTTTTATATGCCTGAAGCCTACAATATTTTTTATTGCTTGAAGAAATTAAAGAAAAAGTTATAAAAAGTTCATAAATCAACTATTAAGTAGAGAGGCTGCCGGATTGAACTGTATATCCTTTTTTGGTTTTTAGAGCAAAAAAGATAGGAGCGGAAAGCCGGAACAGAGGATGATCAGTGAACAAAAGGTGAGAGCCAAAAAAAAATAAGGAGTTTATTGATTGAGTTAATTTATCTGGTGTTGAAATGATTGTAAGTTTAAAACCAATAGGGAATTAAAATGATTCATATTATTTTTGTATTTCAAAATTCAATAGGATATTAAAGTAAAACCTCTCACAAGCAGTTAGTTTTGGTATCGGCTCTTGTTTCTACAGGAGCCTTTCTTTTTTAAGCAAGCGTTATCTGTGGAAATTCCAATCAACATTCACTAATTACAGGCTTATAAAAAAAATGATTTCGCATCCAGGTGGCATTCTTATTTTTTCGTTTTTCATTAAAGCAATTTGAAAATATCCGCAATTTTGAATACATTTATTGAACCTTAGAAACAATTATGCCTATTTACCTCAATAGCAATCAAGGAAATCTTATTCACTTCCAAAACGACTTACCTGTTAATTATTCCGGGCCGCTTTTGAGAGGTAGCAGGGTTTTATATTTTGCAAAAGACACCTGCCAATTAATTATTCAGGAAATAATTACTGAATTATACACTCTTCGTCTTAATGTATTCCGTTTTTTGGAAACATTAACCATTGATTCTGTTTCTAATAAAGAAGGTATTCATTCGCGAATATTATTAAAAGGAAATTTGTGGCATAAAGTAAAAGGAACAGGAAGAATTTATTTAAGAGAGGGCGAATTTACCATGCTTTGGGCTGATAGTGCAAATTGCAATTGTAGATTTGAAAAGGATACAGAATACAGGACTTTGGATATTTTTTATTCTCCGGCACTTTTTCAGCAATTGATTATTTATTTCCCTGCGCTAAAAGATTTACGAAACGAGGGGCACGTTAAGCGGTTAATAAAGAATCCATGCTATATCACTCCGGGGATGCAGGATATTATTCATGAAATATTAGAATGTCCTTTTGATGAAAGTTCCAGACAATTTTATTTCGATTTAAAAGTGAGGGAATATTTATATGTTATGTTAGAACATTCATATAACAGGCCTCCGGCCCGTTATCGTTTTACTCCTTATGAAATAGCCTGCATAATTAAAGCCCACAAAATCCTGCTTGAAGATTTAAGTAAAAAGCCACTTAGCCTGCGCATGCTTTCAAAAGCTGTTGCAATTAACGAGTTTAAGCTGAAGGCCGGGTTTAAACAACTTTTTGGATTGAGTGTTTTTGATTGTCTCCAGGAAGCCCGAATGCAAAAAGCGAGAGAACTCCTTCTTTCAACCAATCAACCGCTAAAACAAATTTGTGTTCTTAGCGGATATCCGCGAATGACTAATTTCATAACTGCTTTCCGCAAAAGGTTCGGTTATACTCCAGGCTCTCTGCGAAGGAAGTAAAATTGTTCCGCTTGCAAAACTCTTTTGTACAAAATCAAAACTATTCATCAGGATATTAATGAGGAATTTGCAGACCTTTAGTGTCTATTAACTACGCACCATGAAGAAAGTTAAAAAGACCGTATTCACTGATATTATTTCTGCTTTATTTATTCTCCTTTTTGTATATACAGCTATAACCAAGCTTATTGGACATGAAAGTTTCAAAGCAGTATTAAGCCAATCACCATTAATTGGAATTAAAGCAACTATATTATCCTGGCTATTGCCAATTTTAGAATTATTTACAGCCACGCTTTTATTTATTCCAGCAATGAGAAAGTGGGGTTTTGCCAGCTCCCTTATTTTGATGTTAATATTTACAGGCTATATCACTTATATGATTTTGTTTGCAAGACATCTCCCATGCTCATGTGGTGGCGTTATTTCACTAATGACATGGTCTCAGCATCTTATATTTAATATCTTCTTTACCGCACTTGCAGCGATTGCATTGCGGCTTACTTTAAGAAATAAACTTTTTATTGCAATAAACAGGAATAGCCGAACCCCTGTATAAAAAAGTAGGCAAATTTTAAACTCTTTTAAATATTTTATTTATGAAAAAGTATTTTTCAGGAATTGTTGCTATATTCCTTGCAGTGAGCTTTTGTGCATTTACTAGTATCAAGGAGAAACCGGAGTTAACAAGTTTATATTGGTTTCAAATCAGTAATCAATATACACCGGGAGAAACGGTAGACCAAGCAGATGCGACTTTTATTCAGCAATCACCAACAGCTCCATCAGGGATTGGTTGCACTGGCAGTACTTATGATTGTGTGGCCGGATTTAATGCAAACCAGGTCAATAGTTCGAATCAATTAAAGAATAACTCCCAGGTACCTATTCTGGTTCCAGGTAAGAAGAACTAATCATGATCATTTTAAAGCAGTCGTATCATTATCGAATGATGCTACTGCTTTAATTTTTGATCCGAAATTACTATCATTCTTAAAATTTTATATTCCTCCACTAAATCTAAACCATATTTCCTTAAACTACTTCTCAATGTGGGTATTGAAATGTTTTTAATGTCATCGCTCCATGGTAGGTTGATGTCTATATTTCTTTTATATTTGGTTTCATCAAAGAAGGGGATGTAGGAGTCTTTGTAAATGATTACCGATTCAATTCTTGAGAATAAATAGCTCATAGGTGTATTCTGAATATTAAGATGCACCTCGTTCGATCGAACAACAAGTTCTTGTTTGGATTTTAATCCTTTGGTCATTATTTTATCCTCATTTGAAATGCGCTTTAATGTTAAGCATCTGATCTTTCTATATTCAAATTTACTCCGATAGTGGAAGTAACTATCCAAATCCTGCTGCATTGAATTATAGATTTCATCAGCATTTTTCAAAGGCAGCTTTATGGCATAGCTAAACAAGCTGGTATCAGCCCAGTCAAAATATTCTGAATTTTTTTTAGGTGGATAGAATTTTTCTTTATTCTTTACTTCGAGCAGGATTTTGCTATTAAGGATTCCAATGTTTGGACTCTTATAGTGAAACCATGAGAGTTTGTACAAATCTTCAATACTCATATTTACACAACTAAGTCCAACGATTTTATTTGTTGCAGAATCAATCAAAGGAGTAACCTCGCCATCTCCTCCGTTTTTATGTTTGAGCCTTGAAAAAATAAATGAGTAATACTTTATTTGGTCCAAAAATTCATTGTCTCCATATATCCAGGAAAGAGGATTTGAGGTATCTATTTCAGCCATACTCATTTCATCTAGCCTAACCCTTTTTCCTATCAAAAAAGCATGAATATTTTCTGCTGTTGTTGAATTATCATACGCGATTCCTTTTAAGATTTTAGCGCTATCAAGCCAGACATGTGCGGGGATTCCAACATGTGGAAATAAAAAGCACAGCAGGGTATCTTCAACAATAAATGGTAAATGTTTAGCGGCATACGTAATTTCCGGAGACACATGGCCATTTATCCTTTTAAATAATTTGTCAATTTCATTTTTACTGTTTTTGGTGACAATGATTATTTGTATATTTTCCCCAAACTCTTCTTGTAACTTTTGCAGGTGAGGCATTTGTGCTATGCAAGATGAACAAAAAATTCCCCAAAAATCAAAGAGGATCAGTTTTTTCTTTAAATCATATAAATCGGTGGTATAGGTTGAATCACCAATATGAAGACTTAAATGTAAGTTTGGAACTTTTTGGCCCTTGATCAAAGGCCTTATCTCAGAGGACTGAGCAGCGACGTTATTAATTACGCCAAATAAAATCCCCATGAAAATTATTCTTAGTATTTTCATTGTCCAGCTTTATAAATTAATATCCGGGATTTTGAGTAAGAAAAGGATTGCTATTCAACTCTGTTTGTGGAATGGGGTATAAAGTGTCCTTAGCTTGCCAATCGGGCTTTATTAGTGATAAAACTTCATTAGCCTTTCCTGTACGTTTTAAATCAAACCATCGGTTGCCCCATTCGCAAAAAAGTTCGACTTGCCGTTCATGCTGAATGGCAGATAACACTGATGTTGGATCAGTAGCAGTAGTATTTTGCAAACCCGCTCTGTTCCGGATGAGATTTAAATCACTTATTGCCCCACTCAAATTGCCTTCCTGCGCTCTGGCTTCGGCCCTGATTAAATATTGTTCTGAAAGTCTGAAAACCACATAGCCTTCCAAAGGAACTGAAAGGCCATCATAACCTAATTTATATTTATATGGATAGTAATAATCATTCCCATTTATTGTGTTTTTATTTAACCATTTTTGCCGACGTTCATCTCCATTTTCAAATGCATTCAAAAGGCTATCAGTGATAATATATGAGGGTATTACATTGCTACTTACGGGTACAAAAAAATACCCCTCCCATGTTTCGAAACCTGGTATTACCGATGAAAGCTCCCATATCGTCTCGTTGCAGCCTGTAAGAAAAACATTGTTCAAATCTGTCTCAAGGCTATATATGCCTGCGTCAATTATTTCAGTTGCCTTTTTATCAGCTGCGGTCCAATTTTTTTGATAGAGATATACTTTTGCAAGCAAAGAAGAAGCTGTAAATCGGTTGGGGCGAAATCTTCCTGCTGTTGGGTAATTTGCTGACAGTAAATTCCGGGCATCTTCTAAATCATTAATTATTTGAGCGTAAACGCTATCCAGAGGTGAGCGTGGAAGAATTTGATTCTTGTGGTAATCAGTTGAAGTTACCAGGGGAATAGGACCATAGAGATTTCTTAAATTAAAAAGTAAAAATGCTCTTGAAAATTTAGCCTCTCCAATTAATTGATTTTTTACGACATCAGATATATTACTTTGTGCCAAACCCTCCAAACATGCATTGGCATTGTATAGAATACTGAAACCATTACCCCATAATGAAGAACTGTTTAAACTGTTGTTAACAGCAATTTCATTATTATAAAAATCATTCTCATCTATATTATTATTAGTAGGATAAAGTTCATCAGAACTCAAGCCAGGATATAACGTTAAACCACCACTTGATATATTAAGGGAAACAGCTTGCATCATGTTGATATAAATGCCAATTACAGCATTTGTTGCATCAGCACTATCGGCAAAAACTTCTGAATTGACTAATTGATTATTGGGAGGTGGTATTTCTAAAAACTTTCTGCAAGAAAAAGAAAAAATTGAAAGGCATGATAAAATAAAAAGGAAAAATTTATTGTTGGTATTCATAAAAGAAATTTAAACGCTTAAAAATTAAATTGACAACCTACAGCTATTGTCCTTAAAGGTGGCACTCCATAAAAATTTTGTGTCTCCGGATCATTACCTTTATAATTGGTAATGGTCAACAAATTCCCGGCATTAATATAAAATCGAAGTGCTTCTGCTTTTATTTTCCCAAGATATTTGCCACGAAGTGTATATGAAAAGGAAATTGTTTTGAACCTGATGTAGGAGGCATCACTATATACTCCACTGGATTGAATAAAATATCGATGCGCCGCTCTTCCAGCGGCTGTAGAAACATCCGTTGTGAACTTTTCGAATTCAGATTTATCTCCAGGCTTTTGCCACCGGGAAAGCAATGCAGCTGGCAGATTAAATTCACCACCTGGAACATTACCGCCATAAATTTGTGCTAAATAGTTAATCCCTGTTTGTTTTTTAAATTCGAGAAAAACATCTAATTGAAAATCTTTGTATGTAAAAGAGTTGTTTATTC
>DASSHD010000809.1:0-4677 GCA_035693085.1 Hanamia sp.
ACCGGCGGTTGTAAAAAATACTGTTGGCAAAATTACTATTGCTTACGCCACTGAAACAGGCAATTCAAAAAGGCTAGCTACTACTTTTGCCGCTAAGGCTAAGAAGCAAGGTATTCATGCTAAAGTTCAAAGTCTTGACCAATACAGGCTGACAGACCTTAGCAAAGAAGAATATTTCTTAGCAGTTATCAGCACACATGGCGATGGCGAACCGCCTTTATCTGCAAAAAAATTTTATGACCATGTTCATCAAAATGGATTTAAACTTCCAAAATTAAAGTACAGTGTTTTGGCTTTAGGCGATAGCTCTTATCCTCTTTTCTGTAAAGCCGGCGAAGATGTTGATGAGCAATTAACTAAGCTTGGAGCTAATCGCATTTCACCTTTACAAAAATGTGATGTGGATTTTGAAACCGAAGCAGATGAATGGCTCAACCGCGTTTTCAATTCCTTAAATGAAAATACAGGAACTATTACAGCAGTTCCACCAACTGCAGTTCCTAAAAAAGCAAAAGGCAAAAAAATATACACCGGAAAAATATTAGCACATATCAATTTGAATGACATTGGCAGCAACAAAGAAACCAATCACATTGAAATAGAAGCCGAAGATGTGGCCTACCAGCCGGGTGATTCCATTGGTATTATTCCTGAAAATAAAAAATATATTGTTGACCAAATCATTGAATTAACAGCCATTGACCCTGAAAAAAATATTGATTATAAAGATGAATTAATTTCAGTGTATGATCTTCTGCATAAAAAATTAAACATTATTCATTTACCCGAACGGGTCGTAAAAAAATATGCCTCTGTTTTACAACAGGAGATTCCCGAAACCAAAATTGATCTGCTGGATCTTTTGAAAATATTTCCTGTAAAAAATGAAATACAATTTACAGAGGTTTTAAAAATATTAGAACCGATCGCCCCAAGATTGTATTCTATCGCTTCTTCGCCCGAAGCGCATCCCGGAGAGATCCATATAACAGTTGCAAAAAATTGTTTTAAAATAAATGAAGAAGTTAAATACGGTTTAGCCTCTGAGTTCTTATCTTTTCTTAACGAAGACAACGAATTATCGTTTTACATACATCCCAACAATCAATTCCGTTTACCGGAAGAAGACAAAAATATTATTATGATTGGGCCGGGAACAGGTATCGCTCCCTTCCGCTCTTTTATTGCAGAGAGAGATGCCACAGGTGCTTCAGGTAAAAACTGGTTATTCTTTGGTGATCAGCATTTTCTCACAGATTTTCTTTACCAGACAGAACTGCAAAGTTGGTTGGAAACTGAAGCCCTTACTAAAATAGACATTGCTTTTTCACGCGACCAACAAGAAAAAATTTATGTACAACATAAAATGATGAAAAAAGGTAATGAAATTTTTGAATGGCTGCACGCCGGAAGTTATGTGTATGTATGCGGCTCTAAAGAACCAATGAGTGTAGATGTAGAGAATACGTTTTTACAAATCATTGAACAATTTGGTGAACGATCAAAAGAAGATGCTCAACAATATCTTGATAATTTAAAAGAAGAAGGAAGATACGTTACAGATG
Source organism: Hanamia sp. (assembly GCA_035693085.1). GTDB lineage: Bacteria > Bacteroidota > Bacteroidia > Chitinophagales > Chitinophagaceae > Ginsengibacter. The sequence goes on from DASSHD010000809.1 coordinate 1,566, forward strand.
TTTATTAAAGCTAAAGGTAAAATAGCTTTCGGTACCGAAGGTCAGACAGCGGATAAATAAGAATCGAAAATGAGAAATAAACAATAGTCAATTAATTAACTCACAATTATGTCAGATACAAAAAACCTACCGTTGTTAGAAAGGGTAAAAGTTGAAGGAAATGCGCTTCGCGGAACTATTGTTGAAAGCCTCAATGACGAAATAACAGGCGCTATGCGTGAAGAAGATACGTTACTTATGAAATTTCATGGCATGTATCAGCAGGATGACCGCGACCGGCGTGAGGAAAGGGCACAGAAGAAATTGGAACGTTTATATTCATTCATGATACGGTTACGCATGCCCGGAGGTATTTTAACTTCAGAGCAATGGATAGCCTTGAATAATATTGCGGGGAAAGATTCTACAGATGAACTTAAAATTACCACCCGTCAAACCATCCAATTGCATGGCGTTATAAAATCAAGATTGAAACCAACTCATAAAATTTTTAATAGTGTTCATTTAGATACCATTGCCGCCTGTGGTGATGACAACAGAAATGTAACCTGCAGCCCCAACCCGGTGCAGTCGCCTTTGCATGATGAAATATTTGGTTATGCTTCTAAAATCAGCAACATGCTGAAACCAAAGACCAGGGCTTATTACGAGATATTCCTGGATGAAGAAAAAATAGTGGATAAAAAACTGGAAGAAGATCCGTTATACCGGGACTCATACCTTCCCCGTAAATTTAAAGTAGGAATTTGTATCCCGCCCAACAATGATATAGATGTATTTGGAAATGACCTGGGGTTGATCGCAATCATTGAAAATAATAAATTGGCCGGATTCAATTTTGCTGTCGGCGGAGGCCTCGCATTCACCTTCGGCAATCCTGATACTTATGCAAGGTTGGCGACAGAAATAGGATTTGTTCCGGCCGGAGAAAAAACTTTTAAAGCAATTTACGAAATAGTAACCGTCCAGAGAGATCACGGTGACCGCGTGGACAGAAAACAAGCCAGGATAAAATATACACTGGACAAAATGGGTGTTGAAAAATTTAAAGAAGAAGTTGAAAAGCGCATGGGCTTTCAATTTGAAAAATCCAGGCCGTACGTATTTACCAAACGGGAAGATTATTACGGATGGCAACAGGACGCCAAAGGCAATTGGTTTTATACCCTGTTTGTGGAAAACGGGAGGGTAATGGATACGGAACAAGTTGCTATAAAATCTGCGCTATATAAAATAGCAAAAACAGGAAAAGTAAATTTCAGGTGCACCGTAAATCAAAAAGCAATAGTGAGTGATGTAAAACCGGAAGATAAAAAAGAGATCAACGATATCCTGAAAGAATTCAGAATTATAGAACACACCGAAAATGCTTCTGTACTAAGAAAAAATTCTATGGCTTGCGTAGCGTTGCCAACATGCCCGTTAGCGCTGGCAGAATCACAACGGTATCTTCCTTCATTGCTTACAAAGATTGAATCGCTACTTTCAAAACATGATCTTAAAGATGAAAATATTATTACCCGGATGACAGGTTGTCCCAATGGTTGCGGCCGTTCTTCAGTTTCAGAAATTGGATTTATTGGCACCGGACCGGGAAAATACAATTTGAACATAGGTGGCGACCATGAAGGTTACAGGCTAAATAAATTGTACAAAGAAAGTCTGGAAGAAAAAGAAATCCTTTCAGAACTCGATTCGTTGTTCGGAGATTTTAAAAAAGAAAGGACCAACAATGAATCGTTTGGAGATTATACACATCGTACAAAATTTGATAATCAATAAAATTTGGAATCAAAATTTTCAATATTAGAGCCGGTGGCTATTGTGGAAGAAGCCAACAGTAACAACCTGTTTCCTGTGTTTCTAAAACTGGAAGAACTCTCTCTGCTTATCATAGGCGGTGGCAATGTAGCTTTTGAAAAATTAAATGCCGTCTTAAATAACTCTCCACAAACAAAAATAAAATTAGTAGGCATTGAAATAAATAATGCAATCAAAGAACTTGCTGAACAAGGATACAATATTGAATTATTTGAACGCGGTTATACTCACGCCGATATTGAAGAAGCTGACATTGTAATAGCAGCAGTGAATGATTTCCTTACCAGTGAACAAATAAAAAATGACACAAGAGAAAAAGGAAAATTGGTAAACGTAGCTGACAAGCCCGGCCTTTGCGACTTTTACATGGGTTCCATAGTAAAAAAAGGAAATCTCAAGATTGCTATCTCCACTAATGGCAAATCGCCTACGATTGCCAAACGAATGAAGGAAGTAATTAATGATTTAATTCCGGACGAAATGGAAAATGTGTTAGACAATATGCAAACCATACGGGAAGGCTTACACGAAGATTTTGACGAAAAGGTAAAGCAGTTAAATGACATTACAAAAGTGCTGGTAGCAAAACAATCCATATTAAAGGAGGAAACAAAATCCGGAACAAAAAAATGGCAGCGCATTGTTACCTGGAGTTTGCTCGCTTTCTTTTTTATGATTCTTGGCCACGCCATACTTTCCTATATTCCTTTGAAAACCATAACGGCAGGCACACACGATGTTATTTCAATAATTGATAAGAAATCTTTTTTGATGATGCTGCTATGTGGCTTCCTTGCACAAATGGCTGATGGCTCATTGGGAATGGGTTACGGAACTATTTCCACCACATTTCTTTTGGCTAATGGTGTCAATCCGGCTATCGTCAGCAGTCGCGTGCATTCGGCCAGGGTTTTCTCCAGCGGCGTATCAGGATATAGTCATCATCGTTTTGGAAATTTCAATAAAAAATTATTCAAAGCGTTAGTAATACCTGGCGTTGTGGGAGCTATCATTGGCGCAACGCTTGCTTTTTATGCACAAAAATATTCTTATTGGGTTCGTATTCCGGTTTCACTTTACACTGTATATCTCGGTTTCTTTATAATTAGAAAAGGTTTTAAAAAACGAAACCCTAAAAACAAAGTAAAAAGAGCAGGATGGCTTGCTACGGTCGGCGGATTTACTGATGCTTTTGCAGGCGGCGGTTGGGGTTCCTTAGTTACAAGCACACTTATTTCAAAAAGAAAAAGTCCGCGTTACGTAGTAGGTTCAGTATGCCTTGCAGAATTTT
>DASSHD010000810.1:0-3010 GCA_035693085.1 Hanamia sp.
AATACTTTTTCAAATTTGCTGTCATCATCAATAAAAACATTTTGTTCTTCGAGTAATTTTTTTACCTGCAACTTTAAACTTGCAACCGGCAACTGCTTTATCCATTCATGGTTGAACCATTTTGCTTTTTCATAATCGAATTTTGCACCCGCTTTATGCACACGTTCTATTGAAAACTTTTCAATTAATTCATCAATGGAAAAAATTTCCTGTTCGGTTCCATCGTTCCAGCCAAGCAACGCGAGCATGTTAATAAATGCTTCAGGCAAAAATCCAAGTTCTTTAAACCCTTTCACAGCGCCCTTTTCAGGGTCTTTCCATTCCATAGCAAAAACCGGGAATCCTAATCTCTCCCCATCTCTTTTACTCAGCTTTCCATTTCCATCTGGCTTTAATATCAATGGGAGATGCGCCCATTGAGGCATCTGATTTTCCCAATCAAAATATTTCCACAGTAGCACATGAACCGGTGCGCTGGGTAACCATTCTTCACCACGAAATGAATGTGTGATCTTCATTAAATAATCATCTACCACTACTGCAAGATGATACGTTGGCATACCATCGGCTTTCAGCAAAACTTTGTCATCCACGCCATCAGTGGGCATTTCAATATCGCCTCTGATCATGTCTTTAAAATGAACATATTCATTTCGCGGCATTTTAATTCTTACTACATGCGGGAAATTTATTTTAAGTAATGATTCTGTTTCTTCTTTGGGAAGGCTCAATGAATTACGCATCTCCAACCTGTTCTGAAAATCATATTGAACATTATATTTTCCTTCTGCTTTTAATTTTTCCCGCAAACTTTCAATTTCTTCGGGAGTATCAAAAGCATAATAGGCATGACCCGATTTTACCAATTGCTCCGCATATTCTCTGTAAATATCTTTTCTTTCGCTCTGCCTGTATGGTCCATATTTGCCAGGATTTTGTGGACTTTCGTCTGGTGAAATACCACACCATTTAAGGCAATCAATGATGTATTGTTCTGCACCCTCTACATAACGTGTCTGATCCGTATCTTCCACTCTTAAAACAAATTCTCCATTATTATTTTTGGCGAATAAATAATTATACAATGCGGTACGCACACCGCCGAGATGTAAACCACCCGTAGGGCTTGGTGCAAATCTTACTCTTACTTTACTCATTTTGCAAAGATAATTGTTTGCCTTTATCCTGATTATGTACGAATCTTCACGGGTTTACACTATCAGCAACACTTTTTTAATATGCCGCTCCTACGGAGTTCTGATTAACTTTGATTGATATTATCCCGTTGCTACTGATATGCCGCTCATATTGAGCCTGAATAAAATAATGATAGTTCCCAGAGTAAACGAATACCCGCCTGAACGATCATTTGGGCAGGAATAATTCATATTTCTGTTTTTCTAAACAAGATTTTACACCTTACAACACACCTGCCTGTTGGCAAGTAAATAAATCCCGTTTCATCCCAACAATTCAATAATAAAACAATTTAGCAATAGAACACCTACATTTTATATTCTCTTCTCAAATCATTTCTTAACTGATGTAAAGGTTCGCTGATTCCAACTTTATAAATATGAGGATTGTTGAAACGTTTGTGTTCTTCCGGCAATTGCTGTAATCTCTTTTGCACAAAAGCCGCTACATCATTTGGGTGATAATTATCCAATAATGATTTTCCATTTTTCATTATTAGAGAAAGTAATGGGGTTGCCATTTTAGTATTCAAAATCATGCTTTTTTCAGAGTCAAAGGGGTGGATCATTTTACCTGGTACATTTTCTTTTACAAGCGCAATGGAATCTGCAATGAAACAACCTGCATCATCGGTATAACGGTAAACCTGTTTAACACCGGGAAGCGTTACCTTCTGAATATTTTCTGATAATTTAATTTTTGGCTGTCCGTTTATCTCACTCAATTTATATACACCATCAAGCGCCGCATCGGGTTGCCCTGTAGCGAGACTTGTGCCTACTCCAAAAACATTGATTGGCGCCTTTTGATCTAACAGGCTTTTAATAAGATATTCATCTAATTGGTTGGAAACAACAATTTGTACCTCATGAAACCCTGCGTCATCAAGCATCTTACGACCTCTTTTAGAAAGATAGGCAAGATCTCCGCTATCCAACCGGATTGCCCGTAACTGTTGCCCTTTTAGTTGCATTTCTTTGGCAACAATTATTGCATTAGGAATTCCACTTTTCAAAGTATCATAAGTATCCACAAGTAATGTGCAATTTTCCGGTTCGGATTCTGCAAACTTTCTGAAAGCCGTAAGCTCATTTTCCTGGCTTTGGACAAATGAATGGGCCATCGTGCCCGAGGCTTTTATATCATACCTTTTTGCGGCATACACATTGGAAGTACTATCGAAACCTCCTGCAATTGAAGCGCGGCTTGCAGCAATTCCACCTAATGCCTGCGCTCTTCTTAATCCGAATTCACTAAGATGGCGATCACCCGCCGCATAGCGCATCCTAGCTGCTTTTGTTGCAATCAGGGATTGAAAATTCAAATAGTTCAATAATAAGGTTTCTATCAATTGCACTTCTGCAAGGCTGCCTTCTACCTGTAGCAAGGGTTCCAACGGAAATGCTATTTCACCTTCAGGCATGGAACGAATGGTTCCATGAAAACGAAATGCTTCAAGCCATGATAAAAATCCTTTGTCAAACCCCTGTTTGTGCAGCCAGTTAATTTCTTCTGAATCAAAATGCAGGCTTTCAATTACAGGCAATAATTCGCCCAGCCCACAAAAAATTACATAGCCGCCTGCGTAAGGTAATTTCCTGAAAAAATAATCAAAACAGGCATGCACATCCTGGGTATCATTTTTATAATACGCCTGTGCCATTGCCACTTCATACATATCTGTATAAAGCCCTGAATCGGTATGAACCGAAAATTTTTTATCATCCATAATTTTAAATGTAAGAATAAATTCATTTTAAAAATCAGAAATTATGGAAATGTAAATGAAACTTTCCGGTTTGATACAATAAAA
>DASSHD010000811.1:0-10159 GCA_035693085.1 Hanamia sp.
AGGCCTTTCAAGACTCATCATAATGCATTGGATGTTCCGTTCTATTTGAGAATTGCCAACGAATTATATTTAAAAAGGTTGATCGTTGGCGGCTTTGAATGGGTGTACGAATTTAGCCGCAATTTCAGGAATGAAGGAATGGATCGAACACACAATCCCGAGTTTACAATACTCGAATTTTATGTTGCCTACAAAGATTATTTGTGGATGATGGAAACTACTGAGCAATTACTGGAACATGCTGCCCTGACTGTAAACGGTACTACCAAAGTACTTTCAGGTGAAAAGGAAATTGATTTTAAAGCTCCGTACGAAAGAATTACCATGTATGATGCCATTAAAGAATTTACCGGAATTGATATAAGTGATAAAGACGAGGATGGCTTAAGAAATATATGTCAACAGTTAGGCATACACGCAGATAAGACAATGGGGAAAGGAAAATTGATTGACGAAATTTTTTCAGAAAAATGCGAAAACCATTTTATACAACCGACTTTCATTATTGATTATCCGGTAGAAATGAGCCCGCTCACTAAAAAGCATCGCAACAAACCCGGTCTGGTAGAACGTTTTGAACTAATTATTAATGGGAAAGAAATTGCGAATGCATACAGTGAATTGAATGATCCAATAGAACAAAGAGAACGTTTTGAAGAACAAAGTAAACTCATGGCGCGTGGCGATGATGAAGCTATGTTTATTGATTATGATTTTTTACGCGCTCTTGAATATGGAATGCCACCTACTAGTGGGATCGGGTTTGGGATTGACAGGTTAGTGATGTTGCTTACTAACCAGAATTCTATCCAGGATGTTTTATTCTTTCCCCAGATGAGGCCGGAAAAGAGCCACGTAGATGAAAATATTGTAGATTCAAAATAGAAATCTTTAATAAAAGTTCATTTACTGTGAAGTGTTTTTAAAAACTTTCTGAGCAGAGCAGAGAGGAGGGGCTTATTTTAATTTCTCCCGATCCTTCCACAGTTCATTAAATGTCTTTTTACTAAACTCAAGCGGGGCATGGTGTTTATCCCAATCCTTAAATAACTTGTTTACAATTTTAGCTTTCAGGCCACTATTTCCCGTATTCATCAGGCTTCTTTTTAGCGAAGTTAGTTTCCATATTCTCCATGTCATTTTTTCTGAGAAAGTCGTCATTCCCTGTTCCACGCTTTCTTTTCGGTTTACCAATAATAGTTCGTGAAGATTTATTTTTACCGGACACACTTCTGTGCAGGCTCCGCAAAGAGAAGATGCAAAACTCAAATGCTTATAATCTTCGAGGCCATTCAGATGAGGCGTAATCACGCTTCCAATAGGGCCTGTATAAGTAGTTCCATAACTATGGCCGCCAATATTTTTATATACGGGACAAACATTTAAACACGCTCCACACTTTATACAATAAAGGCTTTCGCGCTGCCGCTCACTTGCGAGAATATTGGTTCTGTTATTGTCCAGGAAAATAACGTACATCTCATCGGGGCCGTCAGCTTCACCGGGCTGTCTTGGCCCACAAATAATACTATTGTAAACTGTAACTTTCTGACCAGTTCCATAAGTTGCAAGAAGTGGCCACATCAATGCAAGATCAGCTATCGAAGAAATCATTTTCTCAATGCCAACAATTACTATATGTGTTTTAGGCCATGCGGAACTTAACCTTGCATTTCCCTCGTTCTCAGTAATAGCGATGCCTCCAATATCGCTAATAATAAAATTAGCGCCTGTAATTCCTATTTCAGCCTGCACGTATTTTTCTCTTAATTTTTCTCTTGCTACCTGCGTTAATTCTTCCGGGGAAAGCTTGGATGCAGTCCCTAACTTATCGGAAAAAAGTTTGGCTACCTCTTCTTTACTTTTGTGAATTGCAGGCAGAACTATATGATAAGGCAGCTCGTCATCCAATTGCTGAATATATCCTCCAATTTCTGTCTCTATACTTTCAATTCCGTTTTCTTTCAAAAAATAATTCAAGCGAATCTCTTCCGTTACCATGCTTTCGCTTTTCACAATCATCTTGCAATTTTTTTCTTTGCAAATTGCAAGTATTTCGTCTAAGGCTTCCTGTGAATTCTCTGCCCAGATTACTTTTCCTCCGCGTTTGGTGAATTGCATTTCAAACTCTTCCAACTGCTGGTCGAGTGTTTCCAGGGCGCGCCATTTTATATTTTTGGCTCTTTCCTTTACAAGGTTGTTATCAACAAACTGTTGCTTAGCCAGAGGCACAACAGCATTGTATTTACCGATATTAAAATTAATTTTCTGACGGTGCTCTATATCGGCACTTTTTATTGTGCTTTTTGCTATGAAGGTTGCTTCGTTTTCTGTCATTTGATTTATATTACTTCTAACTCACAAAATTCTTTTGGTGAAACTATTTTAGTGTCTTTATATTTTTTCATAGAAAAATGTTTGGTATTCCCTGTAATCAAATATTGAGCTTTGCATATTTCAGAAAAAGCCCAAGAAGCCTATTGTCAGCTTCATCTTTGATAGTATCAATTTTAACCGAAGGAGAATATTTAATACCAAATTTCTTAATGTCCGAAAGCAATATTTTCGATTTTATCTCATAATCAACATATTTAAAAAATTTAATTCTATTGAAAACGTCATTGTATTCATTTAGCAATTCGTTAGAAACACAAAGCTCAAAATTCTTTCTTTCCTTAAAAATAGTATCAACAACTAAAAAAGGGTAACTACGCCGAAGCAACGAAGAGATGAAAACATTTGTATCAATTACTAGCCTTGGCATGTTTTCTTACAGCTTTAATCTCTTGATCTATTTCTTTCATGGATATCTTTGAGAACCCATATTTTTTACCAAGCTCTACAGATTCCCTTAAATTTTGTCTAGCCATTTCTCTTGAAACAATATCAAGAAGTTCCGAAAAAGACAACTCGTCTTCTTTCAAACCAAATTTATTGTATTCCAGTTCTGAAATAGATATATTAAGTGTACGCATACTCTCTATTTTTGTTAATCAAATTTAATCATTTTTCACTTTAACACCTCCAATTCTTTACCCACTTTTGTAAATGCCTCAATGGCTTTATCCAAATGTTCTTGCTCATGCGCAGCACTCAATTGAACACGGATCCTTGCCTGCCCTTTTGCGACCACAGGAAAGAAAAATCCAATTACATAAATTCCTTCTTCCAATAATCGGGATGCAAACTTTTGAGATAATACGGCATCGTAAAGCATGATTGGCACAATAGGATGTTCCCCTGGTTTGATATCAAATCCTGCCTCCGTCATTTTCTTTCTGAAATATTTTGTATTGCTTTCTAACTTATCACGCAGATCAGTGGTTTCGCTCAGCATATCAAAAACAGCAATAGAAGCGCCTACAATATTCGGCGCCAACGTATTGCTAAATAAATAAGGCCGGCTGCGCTGCCGAAGCATTTCTATAATTTCTTTTTTCCCCGAAGTAAAACCGCCATTAGCGCCGCCAAGCGCTTTTCCCAATGTTCCTGTGATAATATCTACCTTTCCCATCACCCCACAATATTCGTGAGTACCTCGTCCTGTTTTGCCGATGAATCCTGTGGAATGCGAATCATCAACCATTACTACCGCATCATATTTTTCCGCCAAAGCACAAATTTTATCTACCTGCGCAATCGTTCCATCCATGCTGAATGAACCATCTGTAACGATTATCCTGCTTCTTAAATCTTTCGTTTCTTTCAATTTATTTTCCAAATCTTCCATATTATTATGCTCATAACGGAAGCGCTGCGCTTTACATAAACGAACGCCATCTATAATGCTCGCATGATTTAACGCATCAGAAATGATAGCGTCTTCTTCTCCAAACAAAGGTTCAAAAACACCGCCGTTCGCATCAAAACAAGCTACATACAAAATGGTGTCCTCTGTTCCCAAAAATGTAGAAATCTTTTTCTCTAACTCCTTATGAATGTCCTGAGTCCCGCAAATAAAACGCACACTGCTCAATCCATATCCATGCTCATCGGTCGCTTTTTTTGATGCTGCTATCACTTTGGGATGAGATGCTAATCCCAGATAATTATTGGCACAAAAATTCAATACTGTTTTTCCACCCACCTGTATTTCCGCACCTTGTTCACTGGTAATAATTCTTTCATTTTTATAAAGACCAGCCGATTTTATTTCTTCAATTTCCTTGCCGAGTCGTTTTGCAAAATTCTCGTTCATACTTGTTTATTTTTGTTGATACAAACCTACAATGAATTCAATAGAAATTTACTTTAAAAAATCTTTTGAATAAAATGTAACTTTTAATTGAGTAGTACGTATTATATGAAAACAAGGCTGATGGAATTAAAAATTACCATAATTCTATGACTGAGAAAGAATATAATGATTGCGCAAATCTTTATGCCGATAATGTTTACAGGTTTATTGTAAAAAATTTAAGGCATGAAGAAGATGCCAAAGATGTGGTGCAGGCCTCGTTTGAAAAAATGTGGATCAATCGCGATAAAGTGGAAAATGAAAAATGTAAATCTTATCTATTTACTGTGGCCTACCACCAGATGATAGACCTTATAAGAAAAAACAAAAGAGTGAAACTGGAGGATGATTTTTCTTCTTCATTAATAACGACAAGGGAGCCACAGCACGAAATAAAGAAATTATTGAACCAGGCGTTATACCGGTTGAATGAAACGCAGCGAAGCCTTGTTTTACTAAAAGATTATGAAGGATACAGTTATGAAGAAATTGCAGTGATAACCTCATTGAGTATAAGCCAGGTAAAGGTTTATCTGCATCGGGCAAGAATACAATTGAAAAATTATTTAGTGAAACCGGAAAACGTACTTTAAAAATGAACATCAACAGAAATAATTACGAAGAATATTTTTTACTGTATGCCGATAATGAATTATCAAAAACAGAAAGAAAAATAGTAGAAATATTCGTTCAGGAAAATCCTGACCTGAAGGAAGAATTTAGTATGTGGAAGCTTACCATAAATTCGCCTGATGAAGAAGTAAAACTTTTAGATAAATCTTTTTTACTAAAAAAAGAATTGCCTTTTATCAATGAAGAAAATTGCGAAGAAATTTTTGTGCTCTATCATGATAATGAACTTTCAGAAGAACAAAAAATTGAAACAGAAAATTTTATAATCGAAAATTCAAAATTTGCAACTGAATTTGAATTGATTGGAAAAGCAAAATTAACTCCTGATAATTCAATTATATTTCCCAATAAAAAACAATTGTACAGAAAAGAAAAATCAGGAAAAGTTATTCCTTTGGTTTTGTGGAAGTCTATTGCTGCAGCAATTTTCATCGGTTTTGGATTATGGATGGGGGTTGCTTATTTTACTAAAAATAAAGTACCTCTCCCGGTAGTAACATCCACAAATAATAACTTGCAAAAAACAGCAACAAAACAAACAAAACCTGATACAAATATTATTTCTGAGAAACCTGTTAAAGAAGAAAAGAATATTGTTTCTTCAACTAAAACCACAGAGCCGGAAAGAATACAAAAGGGTAAAACAGACCAGGAAAAGTCTTTTCTAAAAGAACAAAAAATAAAAGAAGAATCAATATCAGTTAATGATATAAAAACAAAAAAGGAACCTGTAGAACAGAAAATAAATTTACCAAGGCCGAATATTGATTATCAGTTGGCGGCTTCTGTTAAACCGGTTAAAGAACTGCCCCCCATTATTGAAAAAACTGAAACTCATTTGACAGATAATCATATCCCAGTGCCGGTAAATAAAATTGAAGCAGGCCTTCCCAATGAAGTGCATGCAGAAACAGCCTCCTACATTTCTGATTTGGATGCCAATAATCAAAATTATGTTTTTTATGATGTGCCCGCAGAGAATTTTAGAAAATCAAAAGTAGGTGTATTTCTGAAAAAAGTAAGGCGGGTAGTTGAAAGAAATAACCCTATCACCCGTTTGTTTGCTGGTGATGAAGATCAGGTTGCCGCCAAATAATTAATCAACAATTAATGATAAAGTATAAATCTATAGAAATGAAAAAGACAATTTTAATTTTAAGCATAATGTTTATTTGTGTTTCTTGTTTTGCTCAAACAGATTCAGTCAAAGTAGAAAAAAATAATGATACTATTCGCATTGGAGGTATGATTATTCTAAAGAAAGGCGAAGCCAACGAAAAGAAGCGTGTAACCGTTACCGTAGGGAACCGCCGCAGGGAAAATAGAAATTCCAACATAAGCACCTCATCTTTAATTTTTGATATTGGTTTTTCCAACTGGACCGATAAAACAAATTATGCCAATGCAACAGCGGATGGATATTTGGTAAGCAGGCCGGGTTCCGCTGATTTGAGCGCTAACGATTTAAAATTAAGAACTATCAAATCGGTTAATGTAAACATCTGGTTTTTTATGCAAAGACTCAATTTGGTTAAACATTACGTGAACCTGAAATATGGACTTGGTTTGGAACTGAATAATTACCGCTTTAAATCAAATATAAGTTTCGATGAAGGAGGAATGAACCCTTATAATCCTCTGCAAAATATTTCACATCCGTTTATATTCCGCGATTCTGTCAGTTTCACAAAAAATAAGTTGGCAGCAGATTACGTAACCGTTCCATTAATGTTGAATTTTCGTACTAATCCGAATGACAACAAAAAAGGAATCAGCCTGAGCGCGGGAGTGAGCATGGGGTATTTGTATAGTAGCCGCAATAAACAAAAGAGCAGTGAAAGAGGAAAGCACAAAAATCGTGGAGACTATGATCTTCAGCAATGGAAATTTTCTTATGTAGGCGAATTGGGACTTGGCCCGGTACATTTATATGGTTCATACAGTCCTAAATCCATTTTTAAAAATGATTTGAATTTTACACCCTATACAATTGGGCTACGATTAAGTAACTGGTAAAAATTTCTCAGTGTTAGTTTTTATATTAAAAACCTGCTTTTAAAAGGGCAGGTTTTTTGTATAAACAGAAAACAGGAATTGTGAATATTTGTTGGTTTGCTATTTGATTTTTATTTACTCAAATGCATACTCCTTTCCCTGTACAATTGCCTGAAATATGGATCGCGCAGGTCTTTGATGAACCGGATTGCTTCACCGGTACTCTTCATTTCAGGGCCAAGTTCTTTATTTACATTAGGGAATTTATTGAAAGAGAATACTGGTTCTTTTATAGCAAAGCCTTTTAATTTTTTTTCAAATTTAAACTCTTTCAACTTTGCTGCGCCAAGCATTATTTTAGTAGCAATATTCAGATATGGTATTTGATATGCTTTGGCAATAAACGGAGTAGTGCGCGATGCGCGGGGATTGGCTTCAATTACATATACAATCCCATCTTTAATGGCAAACTGAATATTTATTAAACCTTTTATTTGCAACGCCCGCGCAATTTTCTCAGCATATTCTTCCATCGTCTGCACGATCAATGGCGATAAATTAAATTGTGGTAAAACCGCATTACTATCGCCACTATGTATGCCTGCCGGTTCAATGTGTTCCATTACGCCCATTACATGAAAAGTATCTCCATCAAAAATGGCGTCAATTTCCGCTTCCTGGCAACGGTCTAAAAACTGGTCAATCAGAATTTTATTTCCCGGCAAATGTTTTAACAAACTTAATACACCATTTTCTAATTCCTCATCATTTAAAACAATACGCATCCTTTGTCCGCCTAAAACATAGCTCGGTCGCACCAAAACCGGGTAACCAACCTCGTGTGCAATTTCAATTGCTTCGTCAGAATCATGCGCGGTTCCATATCTCGGATAAGGAATTTCCAGTTCTTTCAGCATATCGCTAAATCGCCCGCGGTCCTCAGCAATGTCCATACTATCGAAAGATGTTCCGATGATCTTTATTCCTTTTTCATCTAATCTCCTGGCGAGCTTCAGGGCAGTTTGGCCGCCCAATTGTACTATGACGCCATAAGGTTTTTCCAACTCGATGATTTCCCAGATATGCTCCCAGAAAACGGGTTCAAAATATAATTTGTCGGCAATATCAAAGTCAGTGGAAACCGTTTCAGGATTGCAATTGATCATGATAGCTTCCATGCCACATTCTTTAATGGCGAGCAATCCATGCACGCAGCAGTAATCAAATTCAATTCCCTGCCCTATGCGGTTTGGGCCACTGCCGAGCACAATAATTTTCTTTTTTGAAGATGGTGTTGATTCGTTGTAGATAATGTTAGAGTTCATTTGCTTTTTGTAATACCAATTGTAAAAGTGAAGGATTAATTCTAAAATTTATTTCTGTCTGTAATTTATTAATCAATGGCTTTATTTCATCTATTAAAGATCGTTCTTTTGTCAGAAGTAATATGCCTAAAGTACCCTTTATAGATAAATGATAAAGTAAAGCAATTTCTCTTCCGAGCGATTCATCAATGAGAAGAAATTCAGGATTTTCTTCTATAGATAATGCGATTGCTTCGGATTCTCCAATATCCAGTTGCTTTTTTAATTTGTTTACTAAATTTTTATTGATAGGGGACTTAATTTTAAAAAAAGGGTTTCTTTGTAGAAAATCTTTTTTTATGATTTGAGAATCAAATAACTCATCATAAACAGAACCCGGAATAAGCACTTGTTCAAATAATTCTCCCAATAATTTTAATTTATTCAAATGCGACAAACATACAACAGGTGAGGTATCACTTACTACAACCATTCTTAGAAATTATTTTCACCGGATTCATTAATATATGTTTTTTCTGAAATTAAGTCTATCCCTCTTTTTGACAACTCTTCCCAAAACTTAAGAAAATTAATTCCGGCAAGGTTAGCAGCCTTTCTTGAACTCACTTTTCCCTGTTGAAAAAGTAAAATTGCCAGTTCCAGTTTGATTTCCGGCTCTGATAAATCAAACGCCTTTACAAAATCATCTTCTAATACTAACATGGCAATATTTTTTTATGTTAAAGAAATCCTTACTCAAAGGTACTATAAAAATAAGGTGTCTTTGCTTCAAACTCTGCGCTGCACGTATCTACCATTTTATATACCCTGGTTATTCCCAGTGCTTTTCTTTTTTCATAAATATCTTCATCTGTGCTGCCGTCTTTCATTATTTTAGCAATTTGCTCGTCACTAAAACCAAGAAGTTTGGCTTCTTTGAAAAGTTCCGGCGTAATAGTTTCTAATGTAACTTCTGCCAGCGCTTTTTCGCAAGCACAAATTTTCTGGATCTGGTATATAAACCATCTGTCTATCCCTGTTGATTCACAAATTCTTTTCACACTTACACCTATCATCAATGCATCTTTTATCCTGAAGATCCTGTCCCATTTCGGAATCTTTAAATACTCAACAATTTCTTCAGCATGCATCAGGCTTTTTCCATAATATCCTAAACCAACGGCATCATTTTCGAGACTCTGGCAGGCCTTTTGAATCGCTTCAGCAAAGCTTCTTCCGATAGCCATTACTTCGCCAACCGATTTCATCTGAAAACCAAGCGTGTCATCAGCGCCTTTAAATTTATCAAAATTCCAGCGGGGTATTTTTACAATTACATAATCCAATGCCGGTTCAAAATAAGCGGATGTGGTTTTAGTAATCTGATTTTTTAATTCATCCAAAGTAAAACCTATAGCCAGTTTAGCAGCTATTTTTGCAATAGGATAACCTGTCGCTTTACTTGCCAGTGCAGAAGAACGGCTCACGCGCGGATTAATTTCTATTGCAATAATATCCTCTGTGTGTGGGTTCAGTGCAAACTGAACATTGCATCCGCCTGCAAAATTTCCCAGGTTTCTCATCATTGAGATGGCTGTATTTCTCATCTTCTGATAAGCTGTATCACTCAATGTCATGGCTGGCGCTACTGTTATGGAATCGCCTGTATGTACACCCATCGGATCAAAATTCTCCACTGTACAAATGATTACGACATTATCATTATCATCGCGTAATAATTCCACCTCAAATTCTTTCCAGCCCATCATCGCTTTTTCCACTAAAACCTCGTGCATAGGCGATGTGGTAAGCCCACGATTCAGCGCCTCATCCAGATCAGCTTTATGAAATACAATGCTTCCTCCTGTGCCACCTAAAGTAAATGAAGGCCGAAGAACTAAAGGAAATCCTATTTCCTGAGCAATTTCTTTACCTTCCAGAAATGAATTGGCAATTTTAGCAGGCGCAACCGGGATTTTCATTTCTATCA